>JAJZCS010000130.1 GCA_021829055.1 Pseudomonadota bacterium | reverse complement strand
GAACCCGATCAGAGAGTTCGCCGACCAGGCAAGCGCGCACAGCGCCGAGGACAGGGTGAAACCCGTGAAGCCCCAGAGAAAAAGCTTCTTTGCGCCAATGCGGCCGACCAGCCATCCGTTCAGCGGCAGAGCTAGACCTAGCGCCAGAAGATAGCCGCTGGTGACCCACTGGATCGTTGAAAAGCTGGAATGCAGGTCCGCCGCCAAGTTCGACAGGGAGACGTTGACGATCGTTGCGTCGAGCCGTGCAAGCAGTCCACCGAACAGCGCAACGGCGGCGATTCTCCACACGGAGGTATCGAGGCGGTCGTCATCCGAGGTGCCCGTGGTGGTGAGAAGCGCGCTGTCTCTGGGGCAGCAGGAACCTTCGGACATGCTTCTGATCCCGTCGTCAGGAGCATGTGGGTGAATTACCGCCGTGGAACCGCCCGAACGTGCGCGCGGACATCACCCCGATCAGCAGAACGCCCACACCAAGGGCGATGGCCTGATCCGCGGCGTGTATGTCGAAGTCCCCCACACGGGCGATGAGAAGGTAGGCGACAACGAAGTTCGCAAATCCCCAAAGCACGTTTACGGTCGAAGATGAAAGACCTTTGCCCGGCGGCTTGGCAAACGGGCTCTGAAAGGGCCGTCCCATCATGCCGCTGACGAAATGCGGAACGGCATTGGCGAGGAAAGCGCCACCGAACAGGTAGGATATGTCGTGAAGCCAATTCATGGTCAGGCGCTCCTTTCCAAAAGGTCGATGATCTCCTGCGTCGTGCCAATCTCGCCGATCCTGGGGAAAACGCGTGTCACGCTCCAAGCGGAGGCGTCGGTCGCGAGGGTGACGTTGAAGCCGAGCTCGTAGGCATGGCGCGCGGTAACCTCCACGCCATTGCTAGTGGCGACGCCGACGATCCACGACTTGCGTAACCTCCAGCGATCTCAGATGGGCTTCGAGGTCGGTCTTGGTAAATGCGCCGGGCGTGTGCTTCGCCACCACATGGTCTTTCGGCTGCCGGTTCAGCTCGGGAATGAGATCGGTCCAGCACGGTTCCCGGCAGTCGACCTCACCGGAGGCAACTCCGCTTGCCTGCCATGGGTCTGCGGCCTGTCTGGTTTTAAGCGTCCGGCCCGAAAACTCAAGCATTGAATTCAGTGCAGAGGCGGCGACGAATGAACCGATGTAACGAGTTTTGATGCCCGCGTGGACTCCGGACTGATGTCGGTGGCCTGAGCGGATTCATTGAGCGCGACCCCGGCGGACGGATCATGCCGGCTTCTTCGCTCGAGTTGATTTGAACGACCATCACATTGCCGTTATCGCGTGTAAATCGACCCCGCACACTGACCCTATGAACGCATTCAGAGAAATCCAGCATGATGTGGCAGCATGGCCTCCGTTGCTCGAAAGCAAACGAATAGCCGCGCATTATGACACGCCAGCTGTTTGTCGAGAAGTCCAGCTTGTTACGCGGCATCGAAATCCAGCGACAATGATTTCGGTCACGGCATCAGGCCGACCTTGCGGAGCAAAAAATATTCATTGAATGGCCGGTTGTCGGTCAGTGCGGGGATGCCGCTTCCCGGCGGCGGCAGGAGCGTGTCGAGGGGTATGCGGCGGTCGAGGATATTTGTGACAAGCTTCTCAAGGGTGTCGTTGGGCGGTCCCCATGCCAGCAGGAACCGCGCCGCGCGCGGCGGCAGGCGGGAGATGAACGCCGATGGCGTGAGAGAAGGGATCGGGTGCATGGAGGCGAGGAAGTGAATGCCAAAGCCGCCCCTGCCTGCGAAAGCCTCAAGATACGGGAAGGATTGATGCAGGGCGAGAGCGATCGACTGGACCGTCGGGCCATGTTCGGCCGGCACCCATTGCTGCAAAATTCCGTCTGGGGTCAGACGGCGCTTCACGATCACGTAAAATTGCGTCGAGTAGAGCAGGCTGGAACCGGCGGCGGGAATAGGCGGCGGCGGGTCGATAGTGATCACGTCGAATTTCCGCTTCGTGCGCATCAGGAAACGGCGGCCGTCGTCAACGACGACGCGATTCTTCGGGTTGTCGAGAATCTTAGCCGTGTCTGGATAGAAGAAGCCGAAAGAACGGATCACGGAAGACGAAAGGTCGACCGCGGTAACGTCGCCGCCCCAGAATGAAAGTGTCCGGAATGTCGTTCCCATGCCGAAGCAGATATCGAGAGCTGAATTCGCATGACCCTGTAACGCCATCGGCAGGTCCGCCATGATCTGCGTCTCGATCGACTTGTCCGTGATTGGCACCCCGTTCACGCTCAGCATCTGCGACCGACCGGTTCCGGCCGCAATCGCCGTGGCGACGATGCCTCGATGCACGACTGCTGGCTGCGGGTAGATCGAAAGATAGGGATCATCATAGCTGCGGCTGAAGAACACGCCGAGACACAGCGTCACGCCTGCGGCCACGACCGACGCGAGGCGACGCCGGCCGCCGCTTGCGTAATGGAGGAGCGTGAGCGGGAGAAGCGGTAGGCTTAGCAGGATCATCGCCCAGCGGATCCCGACCGTCGGCAGCAGGATGTAGGCGGCGATCAGTGGGCCGACAATGCTGCCAGCGATATTGACCCCGTAAAGCGAACCGGCACGGACCGGGTCATCCTTGGCATGGCGATCGATCAGCGCCGGCGTCACGGCGCCGAGCAGCATGCTGAATGGCACGATGCTCAGCAGTTCGCCCAGCCCGGTTGCCTTCAGGCGCGGATCGCTGACGATCACCGGCAGCAGCGCGGCCGGGAAGAGAAGAGCGAGCCGGGGCCAGAGGCGGAACTCCCTCTCCCCGGGGACATGTTTGCGATACTGAACGGTGCCAGCCATCGTCGCCAGCAGGTAGGTAGTCAGGATAAAGGCGAACGCATAGATCGTCGTATAAAGGTCGAACGTAAAATCCCGCGCCCAACAGATTTCGAGCCCGAGGCAGGAAAATCCGGTGGTAAAAAGGATCAGCCGTGCCGACAGCGGCGGTGCTGGAGCACGGGCGATTTGTGGCGACATCCGGGTCTCTGCACCCGGGGCAGCACTATTGCGCGAGAGGATCAGAGCAAGGGCAGCGATCAGGAGATTGACGATAGCGGCAAGCTGGTAGGTGCCGGCGAGGCCGAAAATCTCGATTAATGCGATCGCGGTCAGAAAGGTGCCCACCATCGCGCCAAATACGTTGGCGAGATAGAGCAGACTGAAATTTTCACGATCACCGCGGCTGCTGCGAAGGTGATCCATCACCACCGGAACGGTCGTTCCCATCGCGACGCACCAGGGTAGGACCGTGATGGTGATGACGACCGCAGAAATCGCGAGATAAGTCGCAGAGGCCGCACTGTTCAGACCGAGCAGGATCGTTTCGCCAAAGTTGAAGCTGGCCGGCACCACGAAGGCGCCGATCGCGATGACGAATTCCATGCACGCCCAGAAGGTCAGCGGCGAGAGGCCGCGCCGGGCGAGCCGCTCCGCCCAGTTACCGCCGTAGACCGAGCCGATCCCGATGCCCAGCATGAAGACCGAAACGATCAAGGACAGCACAGGGGTGATGATGCCGAAATGGGCGAAAGCGAGTCGGGTCCAGATCACCTGATACAGGAGGGAGCAGAAGCCCGATGCGAAAAACCAATGCATAATGCGAGGGTCCGGGCATCGATAGCTTCGCGCCGGCCTGAAATTGCCGCCTCATTTCCAGACATGATTTCTCCTTGGTATTTGCGGCGACGATAGGCACGTTGCAAATCCGTGTCGTTTATACATCGATGTCCCATGTTAGACACACCAAATTCTTTACAGATTGCTGGTGGTACGGAGCTCATCCTGCAGCGAGCGGCTTGTCTTCAAATCCAGGAAAACCCGGACGCCCGCCGGGAGGGTTTTATCGCTCGACGTTGGAGCGGGTGCCGGCCGATGCTCGCGGCTGTTGATTTTCGGCGAAATTTGATCCGGAAGATCCTGATTTTTTATTGGGGCTTGCCCCACCTGTTGGCCCGCATAGCCTTGACCCGTGCAGGGAATGTTAACCCGTCGGATGGGTCGCTGTCGGATGAACACACCGGGTCAATTCCAAACGGAAATCAACAGTGGATCTTCACCTCGAAAAGCTATGGTCGCATAACGTGGCGATTACCACTCGCCTTATCGATACCGTGACCACCCCCAAGCTGCTGAGGATCGTTCAGTCGAAAAAGCTCGATCCGACGCGCCTCATTACACATCGGTTCACGTTGGATCAGATCATTGAGGCATACGACACCTTCGGACGTGCAGCCACCACACAGGCTCTGAAAGTCATCATCGCAACCTGATCGCAAAGCAAGGCAAACTACGATCAGCGACGTCGCCCGCGACAAGCCGGCTGGATTCGCAGCGTGTAGCATCGTTCTGGCCGGTCTTCCTCGGGCATGTCCCGAAGTCGACGCTCCCGGCCCCCCGCTGGTCGACCGCCTCCCGCGCATAGCCGTTGCAGGTTCGTGGTCACGAACGGCCGCTCTCGGCGTCGGCGAATTTAACCCTTGATATCCTGGTTGGGTCCAAGGCGGCTCTGCTGTTGGAACGTAGAATCACTCAGACCCAAAGCGGGCACCAGCAAGGCTGGTGGACGATCCCGCGGGCCGAGCTTTATGGAGACCTTGCGGAGATCCTGGTTCTGGCGTCAGAGCCTGGGGAGCTGCCGAGCCGCATGCGTGGGGGCCAAAGTAAAATCCCCCAGCGAACGGCTGTTCCTGGGGGATTACTGTCGGTGGTTGCGGGGACACACAGCCACTTATACCGAACTCAGGTATTTCGTTTCTGATCAAACAGTGATGCAGCTTTTGATCGGGTGCGATCTACGCCCCGTGCTGGGGGTGATCCGAGTTCCTTTCGTTATACTTTCTCGCCAGACGCTGTTTCGATCCACGCCTCCTTCGTCGCTACGGTGGGCCAAAAATCCTTCCTTATCAAAGACACCAAAACTGGCTCATAGGTCCTGACAGGGGACAGAGGCCACGGGAGAAACTTCCGCGAAAGATTTCAGGCAGGGTTGGGAGGCAAGTAAAATCTATAATTGTTTTCGATCTCATCCCGATTAAACAAATAGGTGGCCACCGGCATTAAAGATCGATGCGCCCCCCCCTTTTTCGGCACCCTTCACGCTCTGACTGTCGATGATGCAGGCAGTCGGACTTGGTTCTCGTTCCACCTGCTCGCGGCATTGCTGATAGAGGGTGTGATGGATCTTGTGCAGCGTGCCGTCGTATTCCCAACGCTTGAGGTAACCGTGGACGGTGCTCCGGGGTGGCAGGTCCTTGGGTAGGGCGCGCCACTGACAACCGGTACTCAGCACGTACATGATGCACCTCGCGAATCGATGCCGAGCAGCGAATCACAGATGAATCAATGGGTTCAAGCCCCTACCGGTAACCGATTCTAGAGCATTTTCCGATCAGATTGACTGATATCCTGCTTTGTCGAAGAAATTTTTGCATTCGGTTGGGATGAATTTTTCGATTGCGTTGGCGACGGCTTTCCTGAGGTCTTCGAGGGTTCCTGGTTCTGCGGCTCTGATGAGGGCTTTAAATTTGGAAAAGGCCACCTCGATAGGATTGAAGTCTGGGGAGGATGGCGGAAGATAGAGCAGGTGGGCGCCACCGGCCTCGATGGCGCTGCGCACGCCGGTAATTTTGTGGGCTGGCAAATTGTCCATGACAACGATATCGCCTGGCGTCAGCTCGGGAACCAGGAACGGCTCGACCTAGGCCAGGAAGTGCTCACCATCCATGGGACCGTCCAGCACCATTGGCGCGGATAGTTGGCCCAGGCGCAGACCTGCGGTGAAGGTTGTCGTCATCCAGTGGCCGTGAGGAACTGCGGCGATGCAGCGCTTACCCCTTGGAGCTCTGCCGCGCAGCCGGGCCATCTTGGTTGTGATGCCGGTCTCATCGATAAACACCAGCTTCTCGGGGTTCAGGAGAGGCTGATCGGCCACCCATTTATCGCGTGCAGCCGCTACGTCGGCGCGTTGCTGCTCGGCCGCATGCGCTGTCTTTTTTTATAGGTGATTTTGCGGCGGTCGAAGAACCGCCAAAGCGTCCCGATGCCGACCCGGGTTCCGTGCGCCGCGAGTTTTTCTTGCAGTTCAGCCAGCGTGATATCGCGGCGCTCCTCGACCTGGCGAAGAATGAACTCCGCTTCCGCCTCAATCCGGCCGGACTTGCGATCACCACCGTTA
>JAJZCS010000129.1 GCA_021829055.1 Pseudomonadota bacterium | reverse complement strand
CCCGTGAGCAGAATATGAGCAAACCTTGTGGTAAGAACACGGGTCTTTCCTGTTCCTGCTCCAGCAAGAACCAGAACAGGCCCTTCGGTTGTTTCAACAGCCTCCCGCTGGGCGTGATTCAGTCGATTGAGGTAGGTACTCACGAAATGTTGCTGCCGGCCGCCGCCTCAACAGTACGCGTCCGTACACCCAGGATGTGCGCGATCGCGAATGCTAAATCAGCACGGTTTAACGTGTAAAAATGAAATTGATCAATGCCGTTCGCTTGTAGCGTGCGAACCTGTTCAGCCGCAATTGCAGCAGCGACCATGCGGCGAGTTTCTGGGTCGTTATCAAGGCCGGAGAACATTTCTTCCATCCAGCCCGGCACACGCGTACCGCCCATCTCGCTCATACGCTTTGCCTGCGCGAAGTTTGACACCGGCATGATCCCCGGGATGATCGGTGCGGTGATACCAGAAGCAAGAGCCCGGTCCAGAAAGTCAAGAAAAATTCCTGTATCGAAGAAGACTTGGCTTATGGCGCTGGAAGCGCCCGCATCGAGCTTGCGCTTCAGGTTATCGAGATCAAATTCGGGGCTGATTGCCTGCGGATGTGTCTCTGGGTAAGCGGCCACCGAAATTTCAAAATCGGCAACTCGCTTCAGGCCTGTAACCAGGTCAGCAGCGAACCTGTAGCCGGCCGGATGCGCTATATAAGAAGCACCACTAGGGGGATCCCCGCGCAATGCAACGATATGCCGTACACCTGCCTCCCAGTACCGCCTTGCGACCGCGTCGACTTCGTCACGGCTTGCCCCAACGCACGTGAGATGGGCCGCCGGTGTCAGGCTAGTTTCGCGGACCAGACGTAGAACTGTTGCATGGGTCCGTTCCTGCGTTGACCCGCCAGCACCATACGTCACCGAGACAAAGCGTGGGCGAAGCGGCTCGAGGCGACGAATACAACTCCATAGCTGGCCCTCCAGAACCTCAGTCTTTGGAGGAAAAAATTCAAACGAAATTTCCGGCGGCGTAAGGTGTGCCATTCGCGTGGCGATTGGAACGAGACGCTCGCCTGACAGCCAGCGCGACAGAACCGAAGACGAAGATTCGGTATTCATCGTTGGAGCTCCTTCATGTATTGTGGTGACAGGAAGAGCGGTGCGGTTCAAGGCCCAAGAACATCAGGGAGGCTTGGCTGTCGCGCTGTAAAGCAACATGGAGATTGATCGATCCAATACACGCGCTACATAGACCCCGTTGCCCGGATCGGGGGCGGCGGAAAACATTCTGTGTCTAAGACCAGCAAGGCCCCGGATCGGGGGCGAAACAGGAGCATCATGGCAAACGCGATCCGACCGTTCCTTGCCCTCTGCGGCCTTTGCGTAAGTCTCGTTGGGTGCGCGACTCCACCCCCAAAAAAGGACAAATTGGCTTATCAAGCCTACCAGCAGCAGAACGATCCGCTGAAACCGATGAATCAGGCATTTTATAAGGTCAACAACGTCCTTGATACCTATATAATGTTGCCTGTTGCAGAAGGCTACGACCGTGTGACGAGCCAGCCATTCCGCAATCATGTTACTGATTTCATGAACAATCTGTCAGCTCCTGGCCAGCTGCTATGTTTCATGGCAGCCGGGAAACCCACCGACGCTGGTACAACGTTGGTCCGGTTTCTAGTCAATTCGACCATCGGTATGGGGGGAATCTTTGATCCAGCCAGTGCGCTGGGGTATCATAGGGTTTATACAGACCTGGGCCTAACGTTGGCTGGCTATGGTGTGCCGCCTGGGCCGTATCTCTATTTGCCGCTTTTCGGTCCATCGGGGCTACGGGACGCGACATCGATTCCCGCTGACGTGGTGCTATCGCCGACATTTCCGGCACCGGGATCAACGGCGCTGACAGCGTTCAACATTTCATCAAATGCCCTGAATTTAGTCAATCTGCGCGCAGAGCTGATCGGCCCAATCAAGAACATCAAGGAAACTGCTCTGGATCCCTATGCCACATTTCGGAGCCTTTATCGCCAGCATCGCGCCTCAGAATTGCATACTATCAATGTGAGTAACGTGCCGACCGTTCCTGCGTGGTATCCTCCCGCAGAACGACGCGCGATGCAAAAGGCTTTGGATGCGAAATACAGGAGAGGCTTCTGACATGACCAATTGCTCGCGTCGCGTTCTGCTAGGAGCATTCGCCGCCTTGCCGGGAATCTCCGTACTCGCCGACCTGATGCCGGCCGCTGCCGCTGCACCTCAAAAATCTGCGGCTGAGCAATTTATCAGGCAATCGGGGGAACGTCTGGTGAACATCGTCAACGGGCCCGGCTCAGCATCACAAAAAGCTCACAAGCTCCGTGTGTTGGTTGATGAAATTGTGGCTGTCAGTCAGATCGGCCGATTCGTACTCGGCCGATTTTGGAACGTAGCAACGCCGGAACAGCGGCAACAATACATGGCCTTATTCCACAAACTTCTCGCTTTCAATATCACGACACAGATCCGGGCTTATGTGGGCATCACTTTTCAAGTACTTGGCGCGCAGAACGGGCCGGAAGGCGAAACGGTTAGTACTGTAATCAACCGACCAGACCATCCCCCAGCTAACGTCCAGTGGGTGGTGCAGGATATCAAGGGCGCGCTCAAGATCATTGATGTTGTAGTCGAGGGTACGTCACTGCGGATTACCGAGCGATCGGATTACGCAAGCGTCATAAGTGATAACGGTGGCCAAGTGGCTGCGCTGCTCGAGGCCATGAAGAACCAGCTAAAGCGCATGGAGGCTAACGAATAGAGTTCGTTGGCCTACCAATATCGTTAGTGCAAGACATACCAGACTCTTCCCGAAAGTGAAAAGAACGTTTCCCGAAGTCTCGGTTGGCGTTTTCGTCCATATCAAGAAGTAACGGCGCATAATAAACTACTGCCAGCTCACAACCAGGGCGTCAGCTCCAATGATAGAGCAGGAGGCAACGCGTAGCAGCGCGCCGCGTTGTCCGAGCATCAAAGTGAGTAATGGTTACTTACGCCCATACCTAAGTGTTGCAGCACCATGAGAAGGCGCCCTTCAGGGTGCCGCCACCATGTGCCTACCTCTTCTTAACCGCCAAAACTCATCATGCCGTTACAATCTTGAGGGATCAGGCGATGTCAGCGTCCATGCCAATTGACATGTGCCGGAATAAATCGGGCGCCTCTATTAACCCCATATTTTGGTAATCGTGATGCCCCGGAGGGAGGGGCGGCGCTGGGGGAGCGGGACGGAGGGGCTTGAACTGTTCAAAAAAATTGCTTATTTTTGTGCAATAATGTATATTATGATCATATCTCGCAAGATGGTCAGCATTCACGAAGCCGCCGAGTTCTTTGGGATCGCGACGCAAACGCTGCGGCGCTGGGAGCGCGAGGGCAAGCTCACCCCCGACGAACGCATGCCGCCGAGCCCCTTTGTTTGGCCAGCTCAAGCTCATTACTTTTTTTCTCCGTCTTGCATCCGAATCCGCCCTCACGTTATGAGAGGGTAGATGACGGTGGCCCGCAAGGGCTGAAACGGGAATGCAGGACGAGCTAATCGGGCCCAGACTGCAGCTGCCCCCGCAACTGTGAGTGGTGAAAGCGGTCCGCTATCGGCCATTGTCCAACGGGACGAGAAGGCCGGACCGCTTAATGACCCGCGAGCCAGGAGACCGGCCGGCATCTAGACGATGTGCGCGCATTCGGGCGGGGTGCACCGAACGCGAAGGGTGAGAGTCCCAAAGCCGTCTGTCGCCGTCCCAAACTGTCGCCCAGCCTGAAAGGGCAAGCGACCACGGAGACACGCGATGCGTCGCCTCGTCAACATATTCCTATTTACCACCCTTCTTTGTGCATCAGCTTCTGCTCAGAATGCTTCAACAGAAAGCATTCGGATCAAAAGCATCACGGCCAGCTACGTTCCAACTACAGTTAGCGACACGCCGGCCAGCGTCACCATCATTACCGCCAATGAGATGAAGCGTCGCGGCGATTCCACCTTGGCACAAGCGCTCGCGGCTGTGCCGGGCCTGAATGTCGTTCCCTCCGGCGGTCCAGGCAGTGCAACAAGCGTGTTCATTCAAGGAAGTAACTCCGAAGACGTTTTGGTTCTGCTCGATGGTGTCCCCATCAACGATCCATCTGTCTCTAACGGTGCATTTAACTTTGGCGTCGACGGCTTGGCTGACATTGCCCGCATCGTCGTGGTTCGAGGCCCAATGTCAGGATTATACGGTTCGGGCGCCATCGGTGGAGTAATCAATCTCGTGAGCAAGCGGGGCACAGGCGCGCCACACATTAGCTACAATATGGCAGGTGGGTTTCCGGGACAAGGTGAGGCCAGCGCAACGGTTTCGGGCGTCAAAGGTGCGTTTGACTTCGCCCTCACCGGCTCAATAATCGAACAAGCTGGCTTCGATTCCCTGGCTCGGCGCCTCTTAGCCTACCGTGCCATCCGCAATCCATTCCGCTATCAACTCGCTGCCGCGAACCTGGGCTACAGGCCCATTGCCGGAACCCGTGTTTCGCTAATCGTGCGCGCCCGGAAGGCGGGGTCCACCTACCCTGATCTGGGTTATCCTGCGTTCGACGACCCCTACGAGAATAGTTACGATTCTCAAGTTTTTAGCCGACTAGGAGTCAAATCCCGCCTTTTCGACCAGCATCTCACCAGCTCTCTGTATCTGTCCCATCTCGAAGATGATCGCCGCTACCTTGCGCTTCTCGATCCAGCCGACCCAAATCAGTTTGCCGGTAACAGTTCGTATACCGGCACCCGAACGGTAATCCAGTTCAACAATGTTCTTAGCTTGAAGTCCTGCGGAATAATACATCATTGCGCTTTCGTCGCTGGATTTGAGCAAGATCGTACCCGCGCAAACCAGAACGTAAATGAGAGTTTCTATGGTTCGCCTTATAAGTCCACCGTAAACGCCGGACAGCGCACGACCGCATTTCACATAGGGGGACAAGGCCATCTTTTCCCCCATATGTCACTTATGGCTGCCCTCCGCGACGACGGCGTTTCAGGTTACGGAAACGTAATAACAGGCCGTATCGGCGCCGTAGTCATGATTCCTGCTTTGTCAACTCGCCTTAAATTTTCGTACGGTTCTGGATTTCTTGCCCCATCGCTTTTTGACCTCTATGGCATTGACACCTACGGCTATCGTGGGAATCCCTCGCTGAAGCCCGAACGCAGCGTTGGCTACCAGGTAGGTGCGACTACTACACTCGCGAACCTCGGCTGCGACTGTGTTGCAACGATTTCAGCCGACTACTTTCACGATAATATCAACAATCTAATCGAATATACTCAAGTGTCCCCAGAAATCGCGACTGAGGAAAATATCGCCGTGGCCCGAATCCACGGCGTTGAAACCCAGCTTGATCTGCATCCTGTGATGTGGCTCAAGGCACAACTTACCTATACGTACACCCAAGCCCGGGACGGTTTAACTGGGGCGGCGCTGCTACGCCGACCTGAAAATGCGGGTTCCGCGTTATTCGAAATCGAGCCAACCCCGCGTATCGAGATAGTGCCGCAGATCCGGTATATTGGCCAATTCTCTGATTATCTAACCAACAATTCTGGATATCCCTCGGGTATCGGCCTGTCGAATGCAGGCGCGATCGTGAATCTTACGGTTAACTTTCGAATCTTCCGGAGTCTTACGTTGTTTGCCACTGGCCGAAACCTGCTTAACTCTCCATTCGAACCGATTAATGGCTTACAAATACCTGGGCAGAACTTCCTGTTCGGCGTACGTGGTCGGACCAGGCTTTAATACCATTCGTCGTCCGCGACTGCCGTTCCTTGGGGCAGCACGATCTGCTTGCGTTCAACATCGCCATGTTCGATGGCCGAGGAGCCCACTCGAAGATGAGCCGCAACGTTCTGCAACACTTATTGCCTTGCCATGCAATCCACGAAGACGAGCCCTCCGCATTTTCCCGCAACCTGGCCCGATATCCAGAAGCGAGGGACTACTTCCGATTGTCCAGGGCTTGCCGCGCCGACCTGACGCATAGCAAGCGGTACTCGGTGTCAAGGAACGTCTGCGCGACAGTCCACCGACCTAGCATAGAGCCAGAAACCTCGGAATTTTTTGTATTTCATCTAGAGCGTTTTCCCATCTGAATGAATCGGAAGGGATTTCCAAAACGGCTTTGATCTGATTCAAGATGTGTGCTGGCGAAGGAGGCCGGCATGCATGGCG
>JAJZCS010000128.1 GCA_021829055.1 Pseudomonadota bacterium | reverse complement strand
GGAAGCGGACAAGTCCTTCCCAGTGACGTAGCCCATAGCGCATGACGCTGGCTATTTTACTCTTCTGCGAGACACGGCCAAGCTGCTGCTCCAGAAAGAGGCGGAAGGCCTCAACGCGCGGAGCACTCCGTGCCTGGCGGATGTCGCGCCGGTTTGCCGCGGTGGTGCCACGGATGTCTTTCTCGATGGCGTAAAGCTCAGCAATGCGTGCCAGCGCCTCCGTGGCAATGGGAGCCTTGCCCTCCTTGGCCAGCTTGAAGAACTGTCGCCGCAGATGGCTCCAGCAAAAGGCGACCGTAACCCGATTGCCTGCCGCAAGTTGCTTGTAGGCAGCATAGCCATCGCACTGCACGATACCGCAATAGCCGCCAAGCAGGGCGTGCATATGCTCCGCACCTCGCCCGGGGGCATAGTGATAAACGACCGCCGGCGGGTCACTGCCGCCCCAGGCCCAACTTGAACACCTATTTTTACAAACTTCAGGTATCTCAATGAGATAGCAGATGCGCGCCAGGTCTTAGCACCACGCGCGTTGGGTTATGAAGATGAGGTCAGACGTTGCGTTCGCGGATGTTGGCGGGCAGAGCAATGCCTGTGGCCTGGAACACGGAGCCGACCATGCCGGTGGTAGGGGTGCGGACAGTAATGGCCTTGCCATCCTTTTCGATGGTCCCCTGCTGCAGGCGATCCAGATCGTTCAGAAGCGGCTGCCATTCGGGCTTGATACCCTTTTCCTCGCACAGCCGCGTCAATTCCTTGGCGAGGGTCAGCGCAAGGAATGAGCAGAACACATGTCCGCGGATGGCCGCATCGGACTGGTGGAAGATGGGGCGGGTATCGAAGCTGGCCTTGGCGACACGGAACAGGGCCTCAACCTGCAGCAGATCGCGATAGCGGATCACAGCCTGCAAGGGGGTGACCTTCGCATTGGTACGCAGCACAGTAATCCCGTCGAAGCGGGCTTCCTCAGCAAGCTTTCCCGTATCGATCTCGAAGGCATTGCCTTTGCCAGCCTTACGCAGATAGCGTCGGTAGGCGGAGTTTCCGACCAGCGCCTTGTCGCCTTTCTTCAGCTGGGTCTGCAGGCCTTCGACAATGGCCTGGCGGTCGGTCTTCTCCTTCTGCGCCTCGGCCTCGTTGAGGCTGACGATATAGCGTTCCTTGCCGAGGCGTACCTCCTTCACCCAGAGCTGGGTCTGACCATGCTGGCGTTCAAGTGCCAGTGGGACCATCGGCGCCGTGTCCCTGAGCACCACCTCACGCACCAGCAGGCTTGTGCGTTCGCGCGCGCCCAGGATGTATTCCATGCCCTGCGTCTCCAGCGCGGCAATGGTCCCAGCGCTGATCATGCCGCGGTCCGCAACCACACAGGCGCGCGTAATCCCAAAGCGTTCGCGCAGGCGCTCGACGATGGGCAGGAGAACTTTCACGTCAGCGGTATTGCCAGGCACCATCTCGGTACAGATCGGCCGGCCCTGCGCGTCAACCACCAGCGCCAGGATCATCTGTGCCAGATCTGGCCGGAAGTCCTTGGAATGGCCACGCCGTCCCAGGCTCTCGCCACCGGCTCCGTAAAAAGACAGCGACGTCGTATCCATGAACACCAGCGACAGATCCGTGAACAGGTCACGCCGGCGCGCGAAGAGCTTCTCCTCGATCCGGTCTTTCACACAGCGCGGGGCCAGGGCTCCATCAGCCTTCTCCTCCAGCTCTTCGCCCAGCCAGGCCATGGCCCGGTAGAACTGATGTAACTCAAGCCCCTCAGCGCCCTCTATGGCGTAGCTTTGCATCCAGTCGACGCAGGAGCGGTCCGAACCCGACACGAACAGCCGATGCAGCGTCGCCACAAACACCGCCCGCTCGACAGCAAATCCGAACTGCCGTCCCTTCAGCAGATCGCCGAGCACCTCAGCAATGCCCAGCCGCTCCCACAGACGTCCAAACAGTAACGGCCCACCAATCCGACGGGCATGGACCTCGGCAGGGTTGGCATCGATCGCACTCAGCACCATGGCCCGTTCGCTGAACCGCCCGATGGAGGCCATCAGGCGGTCAAGATCGCCAGCCGCCAGCACGGCATCCTTGCGTCCCAGGTTGCGGATAATGTGCTGTTTGGTGCGGCCGCCCTCGCGGATGTTCTCCACCAGGTAAAGATAGGCGTAGCCGTTGATGGTCTTTTCGCGCAGAAACATACGGAAGATAGCACCGCATAACAACGCTACAAGTCAACATTATAAGCTACAAAAACCAGATTATTTAGCACCACATATATGGCCACGTTAAAGTCCGGATAAGGGAATTCAATAGCTTAGCGCCTAACGTTCCGTCCCCGTTCACGGGCGACTGTTCAAGTTGGGTCAAGGCTTCTTCGACCGAGCTCTCGCGTCGGCGGTAGCGTTCGATGATCGCCGTTTCCAACGCCTGGTGGCGCAGTTTAGGGACCTTTAAGGTGACCTCGCCAGCCTTGGTGTGCAGCTACCGTTCGTAATGGCCGGAGCGGTAATCCCGGCGCTCGCCGCTGCGCTCATAGCGCCCAGCGCCGACCAGCCGGTCCGCTTCCGCATTCAAAAGGGCATTCAAAGTCTCCTCGACTGTTCCCCGCACTATCCGGTCCAGGTGACCCCGGATCCGTTCGTCGTCGATCTTGATGATATTGCTCAAAACTTCTCTATCATCCCCGCTCATGGTGGCTCTTCCTCTCGTTTGAATGGTCTCGTCGTGGTTGACTTGCCACTCAAGCCCGAGCCGGGGCCGCCCACCCAACCCAATTTTGCGAAAGAAACCCTACGTCATCCGAGCACCAGCAATTGGACCCGTGCCAGTTTATCAAGGAGATGGTGGAAGCGGCCGTCCAGGCGGCCCATGGCCAGGCTCTCGAACATCCGTGGCACACGGATGTAAAGGACGGAGTAGTCGCGGCGTGCAGCCTGGTGGCCAAAGGCACACCTGATCCATGTCTTCCCGGTACCGGTTTGGCCTGTAATGATCAGATTCTCATGGGCCTTCAGCCAGTCACCTTGGGCGAGCTGCAGGATATTGCGGCGATCCAAACCTCGCCGACTGGCAAAGTCGATATCTTCGATGCACGCATCCGCAAAGCGCAATTTGGCGGCGCGCAAACTTGCAGTGGTGCTGCACCAGATGCCGGTGAGCGGTACGGCGTTCAATCCGACATTGGCAGCGGCGGCTCAGGCACGGCCATGAATGGGCTTGGAGGCAGAAGGAGTTCTTGAGTTCGGGCGAGGATGACACCCCTCGTCTGAAGCAGGTACCATCGCCGGGACGATGGATCAGGTCAGGCCGTATCCCGGGTAGCAGCGTCCTGTGATGACTGCGCATCTTTAGATCGACCGGCCTATCCTCATCAGACCCCATGGTGCAGCGGCTTTGCGCCGACTGCGGACAGAAGCAAGACACCGGCGATGGAGCACTGCTGAAACGAGGGACTTGACACCCTATGGCCCGTTACAGAAGCCCGGGATCTTCGCCAGGAAACTCTCGGCCTTCAATATGGCGTCAGTACGCCGCTATCTTCGCTTCTAAGCTTGCAAAGACTAAGGGCGGGTCGCCCTCATCGCCACGGTCAAAACGTCTAGGTCCATCCGCGCCTGGGAATGGCGGAGATGTCTCCGTCCAAGCAATTTCGTGTAAATGCCTCATAAGCGGGTCACGGGGCTTGTTGATGTCATGGCGTTATGAAATCCGGAGATTTTGCGTAAATCGAACCATAGTCTTCGCGCCGCAAAGTTTTATATAAAACTGTGTCGCCGGAAAGTCTCTGCCCACCATCGCGTGTAAGCGGTCGAAGATCGAGCGAGTACGTGCTTTGCGTTGGTACCGGTAGAATCCAATCAAAGGGAATTCGAATAATTAAACCCTTGTCAAAGCTCCCTTCGCCGAATTGATATGCGGACACATTTGTAAGGGTCATGAATGCACCAATCTCGACGCCGGTTGAAAATCTACGAAACATTTCCAGAGTGAAGCCGTGATCCTTGGCTAGATAGCGGCCGTACATAAACTTAAATCCAATGTGATGCCACGGGGATTGGTAGTACAAGGAAACGTGTCCAGTAAGTACGTGGTACTTCTGGAATCCAAATAGTCGATCGAAATTACGCTTCCATACCTGATAAAGATCCACGCCCACGGCGAAGCGGCTCCTTTCCGGATGCCAAAGAACTTCGCCGCCGAAGCCGCCATACATGCTTTCCAAATATCCGCCCTTTACCAGTGCTGTGATATCAGGAGTGACGCGCCATCTGTAAGAGAGCATCAATGACGAAATGCCACTAGCGCCATACTTGTAATACTTCTCAAAGTCGCTACGGACGTGTGGCAGAATACTATTGCTAGGTCTACCGCTGACGAGATTGTTCCAGATACTTGCGTCGGTGCTCGCGCTAATGGCCAGCTGAGGCGTAAGCCGAAATTCTCCGCCGAGCGTGGCAAAGACGCCGGCGCGTAGAGGATTTTGTGGATTAAAGAAACTTTCCTTGATGGAGGGGGATAGAGACCAGGTGAAACGGGGATAAGGCTGCCTATCCGCATCCTCTAGAAACGCCGGGTGCATCGGCGGATGCCGTACGCTAACCGCCTCTTTGATTTCTGCGGTCCCTCCGTGCTGCTCAATGGCGCGCTCCATTGGAGACCGAAGGACATTATATTCCTGGACCGGAAGCCCATCGACCATGGAAATCATATGAAACTCTTCGACGTCGGGTGGGGCATCTTTCATCAGGACGCGAATCATGCGTCCGGCAGCGTCGGCGGCAGACTCATAAGCACCGTTTTCGTAATAGACGGTGGCGACCCCTTTCTGGATACCGACCGTATCGACAAACAGAAGCTGCTCGCTTGCGTCCTCGCGAATGGCTGTGCTGGCTTTTCTTGCAGTTTTGGTGGGGAGTTCAGGCGTTTCACCGGTGGCGTTCGTGACGGAAACCGGTGCAATCCTGATTCCAGAGTTCGTGTCCTCGTGGGAGGTGATGCTTGTCGCTACCGCGCATCTGAGCAGATGCCCATTGGTCGAGCGGATGACGATCTGGTCAATTTGGCTCAGACTACCGGCCGCGGCTCTGGCGTAGGTAATACATCTTTCTGCAACAAGCGGACCGGTCATGGAGATGACCATTGTCGTTCCATGTATTGCGACCTTACGGACGCGATTTCGGTCCCGATAGACGACCTCGGTGAGGTTAGCCAAATTTGCCGCAGCTTCAGGTGAGTTCTGACCGTATTGCTTATCAGCGGCTTTGAGCGGACGCATCAGTTCCTTGATGGCCTGTAGCTGTTCGGCCGAAGAACGAATGGAGCGCGGGATGGGTCGGGGTGCCAGAGTGGTCGTGTAATTCGGCGCTTTGGGATTGCCGGCAAAGCTTAGTGTCAGGCCAAGGCTTTCGCCGTAAAGCCACTCTACACCTATCTGAACGGAGTTGGAGAGCTGATATTGAGCGCCAAAGTTGACTTGGTACTTGGGAACAATTGTTCCGTAGGATGACTCAAGCTTGTAGCGGTCGCTGCTATATTCAGTGGTAAGGGACAGGTTACGTATTGGCGTGCGCCATACGATGCCTCCATACACCCCTACGCTGGGACCGTGGAAGAAGGTATTGGCATTAAATGCGCCAGCCGAACCGATACGGGAGCGTGTTTTGAACGATCGGCCCAGGTAGCCTAACGGGTTGGGAATTGATTCAGCGCTTGCCAAGCCTCCCCAACCTAAACCGAGTGTCACATCAAAGTTGCCAAAGACTCGTTTGGTTGCGGCAAGGTATTCTGCCGAGTAAATGCCGGTGCCTATGAGGTCGCGAACCCCGACGACAACCGCAGGACGATATTCGCCCTCCCTGGATAGTCTAAGCGCCAGGCCGAAGCTGCGATCATAATACTGGCTGTCCGTAATATCTAACGGCAAGGCATGGATGATCGTATACCGGAAATTGAATTCCATCCATGGAAGGGCCTGAAAGCCAAAATTGTAACGCTGTAGATTCCTCGAAAAGCTGGTCGAGAGGCTGAGCGCGCCATCAGGCGCCATGCGGGCGCTTGGCATTTCGATCATGCCAATGCTGCCGAAGGTCGTACGCGGGAGTGGAAAGGGATCCTGAGCCTGCGCGAGTGCCCGGTGTCCCAGCAGCGCAAGGGCAAGGCCGAGGGTGGTTGCCGCCCCGGTTCGTTTACGCCCGGACCCATTCATGGTTCTGTGACGACACCCAAAAG
>JAJZCS010000127.1 GCA_021829055.1 Pseudomonadota bacterium | reverse complement strand
TGCAAATTATGCACCGCCTGCTCGGGAAGCCCGGACAGCGTTTTGCTGTCTACGACAACGTTGGTCGTGAGCAACTGCTGCAGTCTGCCGCCTTCCAGCAGGCTTACAGAGCGATCCGACTCGTGGATTGCGTTCGCAATGGGGATCTTTCGCTGATCAATAACCGTATCAATCGCTTTATTGACGTCCTTGACCGCTTCGACGAAGGGCTTTTCCGCGACAAAGAGCGCTGTCAGGCGGGATTTCAGCTCTTCTAGAATTCCCTCAATCCACGAGGTAGCCTCAGCGGGCGCTGTGGGCCGGTTACGAAAGGCTCTTTCGAGTACAGCGACCACATGGTTGCCCACCCCGCGGAGTGTGTTAGGGGCCGCGAGAGAATCGGCCAGATTCTGCCGTCGCATTACCCCCTCCTCGGTATCGGGCTGGAGGGAATGGAGCTGGTCGGTCAGACCGTCCGTAATGTGCTGCGCGACCGCCCTGGCAACGGCACGCAGCCGTGAAGTACTCGGTGTTGTACCGCTCGGTGGCGCATTGCAGGCGGTGACGGCGGCGTCCTCAATTGCGAAACGCAACGAGCACTGCACCTCATCCAACAGCGCATTAGGGATTGGCAGATACTGGAGAATGGAATCGGTCTGGTATTCATTCGCCAATGCCCGAGTGAGTTTATTGGTGTTGTCTTGGGCGTTCGTGAGATCGGCAAGCACTGCCTGCACGACGTCCTGTAAGGTTACCATAATGGGGCCGCTCCGCTTGCGGGTTGCTGGACAGTGACTTCAATCGTACGGATAGCGGCTAGGTGTTGCCTTCTGCCGCCGCGATACTGCCACTGCCCAGTGCAACTTGGTCTTTTGACATACCTCTCTCGGCTACCGTGCACTGCCGCATCGAAAGCCTTTTGGGGCAATTCATCCGCTGCTCATCAGTGAGCCATGAACTCGCTCAGCGCGAACTGCTATCCAGCCACGGCGTTCCTTAAAACGGTAATATGCTCCTCCCGCAGGCTGTCAACGTAAATGTCAGTTTCTGGCAAACCCTCATCCCACACCACGTTACAGCGATATTGAAGCGGTATTTCGGTTACGGTTTCAATGTAATTGATCCGATTGTTGGGCACATCGCGTATGCCTACAGCCCAGTGATCCCAGCCGTACCAGGAGCGCGTTCACATATAGATGGTGTAGTTGGACGGCTGATCGAGAACCGTCAAGCCGGCAATGCTTTTGCGCTTCTTGAGTTCCGCCGATGACGCTATCAAGCATTGCATCCAGAGTTTCTACGTAGGGCCTGGCTTGCGGCCATACTGTGATGATTTGCTGTGCGTAGCTATTGTTGAGAGCGGTAGGTCCGTGCGTTTGCGCATTGCGCGTAAAAATTTGCTCGTACGGGTTGCCTGCGCTGTATTCGTCATGGGCGGAAACAAACTCGCCATTCAAAGCCCAGCTCCAACATGCAGCCTGGTAGATTCCCGAATCATCGTTGTCCGTCGTGGGTACGACGACTCCGTCACGTGAGAAAACGCCCGTGTTCAATATCGCTAGTTCCTCGTTGGTTAGGTTTACCGTATCGCTCTCCTCACGTGAGTGTGACCGGCACCGTGGCCGTAACAGTTGGCGCATTGTCCGGCGTGTAGCTCAGCGTGACCGAGCCGGCGCCTGCACCAGTTCCGCTAACGGGTGTTACCGTGACAATTGTTTGTCCTTTATCATCAATGGGTGCACTGGTCGGAGTAGCAGCCAAGTTGGTGGAAACGCTCACCGCGACCGTGCCGCCTTTTGCCGGATTACCACTGGCATCCGTGACCGCGATAGTCACCGTCTGGCCGGTGGTGGCTTCATGCGCCATGGTGAGAGGGGACGGCGATGCCGTAATAGAGGCCTTTGATGGCGGTGGCGGCAGCACGCCGACCACTTTCATCGGGAAGGCGCCGGTCTTTGTAATCGGGTTTTTGTCATCGGCACTCGCCGTGATGGCGGCTGAAATATCCAACTGGAAAGGCTGCTGATTATTGGCCAGCTTCGCGTTGACGGTGTCAATCCAGAAAAGCAGGTTGACAGTGCCTTTGTCGTCGGTCGGCACCGTGATGTCGGGGCTCTTTTGGCCACTAATGGTCTGTCCGAGCGGCGCCGAGCCGAACGAGACCCACGGCGGTATGTTTTTAATCAGAACAGACACTTGCGGCACGACCAAACCGTTGGCATTGGTGACGCGGATCTGCAGGTTCTGCTTGGTGTTCGGGTCGGTCAGAGCAAGCGTGCCGATGGTGGGGGAAATCTTGAGCGTGCCGTCTTTGGAGCCTGTGCTCGCGGCGCTTGACAGAATGTTCAGCACCGTGGCGAGGCCTGCGGGCATGTCGGCCTGCGTGGCATGCACGTGTACCTGCTGGGTGTATTCGACGGAGTAGCGCGAATCCTGAGTGGCCTTGGAGTCCTGCTTGCTCGAGTAGCTCGCCGTAACACTGACCGAGGCACTGAAAGGCCCCCAGCCTAAGCTGGCCTGGCCGGTGAGCGATCCACTCACATCGCTGGCGCTGCTTTGTGTGCTGGATTGCGAGGCGGAGGCGTTGATACTGGCTTTGAACTGGATATCCACCTCGTCAATGATAATAAGAGGGATCGGCACGATGGTGAGGATGGGCACGATCAGACGAACCATCTCGCCGTCCTTCATGTACATGAAGGTGACCGTCACGGCGGTCTTGTTGCCGTCCTTGTCCGTATTGAGGCCAACCTGTTGGATGAACTCCCATGTGGAGCGGGCCGCCATGGCTTGGGCGGTGATCGCCGCCGTCAAGGGACTGCCGATCAGGGCTCCGTAATCAATACCATTCAATAAGCTTTTGGCACTTTCTGCGGCCGAGGTATCAAGCGCTGGCATGGTCGTCACCATCATGTTACGGCGTTTTTGTAGTATGCAGCGGACGCGCGGCGCGTGTCAACTCGGAGCCTCTTCCAATGGCATATGAGGCTGAACGGGTTCCGTATTTCCAACGGCATATGAGGCTGAAATAGGGATTTGGGTCGATCATCTACCGACTATGGTGATCGACATGAATGACTCAAGGCTCAACACGATCGAGCAAATCCGGGAATTTCTGGAAGGTACGGCAAATGTCGACTTCTCCATCCCGGCCGATGAATCCAGGCTTCGCGCCTTTGTGGCAACCGTCATCAAGCGGTTTCGCTACTTCCAACTGCCCAAGGGGCAACGGGGGGTTCTGTTTGCCTATATGCGGCGCTTGACCGGATATTCGCGGCAGCATTTGTCCCGACTCATTGCACAGTACCGTGAGACCAAGACCCTCAAACCCCAGAACCGAGCCAGCCGCACCAGCTTCTCCTGCCGGTACCGGCGCGAAGACAGGATCCTCTTGGCCGAAATGGACAGCCTGCACGATACCCCCTCGGGACCCGCCACCCAGGTGTTGCTCAACAGGGCCTATACGGTCTTTGGCGATCCGCGATTTGCCCGCCTCTCCCGGATATCGGTTTCCCATCTTTACAACCTGCGCCAGTCAGAACCCTATCTCAAGAACCGGCTGGTCCATAGAGGCACCCGACGGTCACCGGTCAGGATCGGCATCCGCAAGGCCCCCGCTCCGCACGGCTTGCCCGGGTACATCAGAATCGACACGGTTCATCAAGGCGATTGGGATGGCGACAAAGGGGTCTACCATATCAACGCCGTCGATATCGTCACCCAGTGGGAACTCGTGGCCTCCGTGGAGCGGATCAGTGAGGCCTATCTGCTGCCCGTGATCGCCATCTTGCTCGATGGCTTCCCCTTTGCAATCCGGGGCTTCCATTCCGACTCCGGTTCTGAATATGTCAACCAGGAAACCGCTTCCCTCCTGGACAAGCTGCGCATCGAGTTCACCAAGTCGCGGCCCCGGCAAACCAACGACAACGCCCTGGCCGAGTGCAAGAATGGCGCCATCATCCGCAAATTCATGGGATACAGCCACATCCCTCAAAAACACGCCACCGCCATCAATCAGTTCTATGCGGCAACCTTTAATCCTTATCTCAACTTCCACCGCCCCTGCTTCTTCTCAGTGGACCACATGGATTCCAAGGGAAAGATCAAGAAAACCTACCCGCAAGACCAGATCATGACGCCATGGGACAAACTCAAATCGATCCCAAGCTACCCGCACCATCTCAAACCCGGCATGAGCCCAGACGCTCTTGAACGCGAAGCTCATGCCATGAGCGATAATGAAGCGGCCAGACAGGTACAGGAGGAAAGAAAAAAGCTGTTCCAGTTCATCAACCGTCGATCCAGGTCCGCAGCATGACTGCTACGATTTCAGCCTCATCTTACGATTGGAAAATACTGTGCCTCTGTGAGTGTACCGACAGGTCTGTCCCCTTGTGGAAATACTGACGCAGCAGACCATTGGTGTTCTCGTTGGTCGTGCGCTGCCAAGGACTATGCAGGTCGACAAAGTAGATACGGATGCCCACCTTGCGCTCCAGCTCATCGTGCCGCGCCATCTCCTTGCCCTGGTCATAGGTGAGGGTATGCAAGACGGATTGGGGCAAGGTACGTAGGCGCCTGGTGAATCCCTCCAGCCGCTCGGGGGCGCATCGGATACCCGTCTGCCCTCTCATTCAGTGCACGCTCTCATGATTCGGTTGGCCCTCCACCTAACCACGGACTTGGACCGCGAGGCCCAATACACGCGGGACAATCGCAGACTGCTTCTGTGGCTCGCACATGCACTAACCCGTGAATATTCCCGTCTGCCGCATCAAATGCCGGCAACAGCGTGTGGAATAATCGCGGGTCCCGGCGCTCATACAGGAGCCAGGTCGCGTGTGAGACGAGATCGGCTGCCTGCAGAAGCCTCGATTCATGCATCGGAGCAAAGTACGGTATGTCAGCCAGATTGTTGATGGCGCCCCATTGCGTCCCGCGCCGGTGAAAGTCCTTGACCCAGATTTTGGCGCGTGCGTCAAAGCGCCCTTGCGAGAAAATTATTAATCCTCGCTGACGATCGTCGTCTCTCTGAAAGCGGCGTTGCAGGAGCAGATCAAACCTTTTGCATACCTCCTCCGTCGCGCGTGCGACCGCGTTTTCGCCGTAAAGGTCGCGCGTTTTCTCTACGGCTGCCGCAAATAGTATTCGGCCTCTTGCGGGACTTAGCATAATGGCCGACGAAAGATCGTCGAGCACCTGCGCCCGCTTCTCGGGCTCGACTTGGCGCCACATTTTCCGGCCGCTGCGAATCTCCGAGGCATGAAACGGAATCGGCTGATGATTTGGGAAGTGCTTTTCCTGTATCGCCTCAATATCCCGCGTCAGAAAGAAGGTCTGACGCTCGAACAGCGCCACGCCAGCGAGCACGAAATAGCGGTCGTTCGGATCGTTTTCGTTGCCGGATTCGTCCAAGTAAAGCAGGTACATTACTACAAGACGACCGGCACAAACGAAAACGGCTCAGTGTTTGCTGGGCCGTTGTAAAAAAAGGCAACTGACATAAGGCGAGTCGCGCAGGCAACTCTATCAGTCGCAGCAGAATGATGCGCCAACGGCGATTTAAATGCAAATGTTGCAGGCGAGAGCGTGATGGGACCATCGAACTCGGGGTACCACGAGCTGCTCCTTGTCATTGGAGGGGACGGCAACGTCAGTGGTACGCTCATATCATGAACCCCGGTAGCGCCTCTGCTTCGCATGCGCCCGTGGTCGTTCGCCACCGTAGGCACGGATCATATTAACCGAAGCATACTTAGGTTGCCGGCAACAGCAACCCCATCAGGGGTAAGGTCTGAAACATGGCCCTGCCCCACCTCAATCAAGGGCTTGCGTGTTTCATAAGTTGGTTTCATACAGCTCGCAGCTCTGAAGAAAGCCGGCTGCAAAACCGTGTTCAAAGACGAGGGGATCTCGGGAGCCACGACGCAGCGCCCTGCCCTGCTCCGTTGCCTCAAGGCCCTGCAGGCCGGTGATACGTTGATCGTCTGGAAGCTCGACCGGCTCGGCCGAAGCCTCCGGGACCTCATCCACATGCTCGACGAACTCAAGCACCGCGGCGTGAAGGCCGCGCAGAAACGCGGCGCGCCCCGTCTCGGCTTACCGCCAAGAAATTCCGATCGAACCAACATTAGACATATTACATCAGACGCGCTATATTTCATGAAATCATGTTTTGCAGTCTGCATGAAAGGCGGTTTTCTTGAAAACAATCGTCGTGACTTCGCAGAAAGGCGGCAGTGGCAAGACCACCCTCGCCGC
>JAJZCS010000126.1 GCA_021829055.1 Pseudomonadota bacterium | reverse complement strand
ACTCGACCGAGCAGTACGTCATTCAGTACCGAAACCAACGGCGCTCATCGTCAATTTTCCATCGAACCCGACGGCATTTGTCGCGTCTCTCGATTTCTACAAGGACATTGTAACCTTTGCCCGAAAGAATGAGATTTTCATCCTTTCAGACCTCGCATATGCTGAGATCTATTTCGATGGCTATCCGCCGCCCTCCGTGCTGCAGATAGAAGGCGCCAAAGATATCACGGTAGAATTCACGTCAATGTCAAAGACGTATTCGATGCCGGGCTGGCGAATCGGCTTCGCGGCTGGCAATCCACGACTGATTTCAGCCTTGGCACGAATGAAATCGTATCTGGATTACGGCGCATTCACACCCATCCAGGTCGCGGCAACCGCAGCCTTAAACGGTCCACAGGACTGTGTTGAACAGGTAAGGACTTTGTACAAGGAGCGCCGGGATATTTTGATCAAGGGACTAGCGCAGGCCGGATGGAACGTACCAGTCCCCGCCGGATCAATGTTCGCATGGGCCCCAATCCCCGACCGGTATGCCCATCTAGGGTCGGTGGAGTTTTCGAAGTTGCTACTGGAGCGGGCCAAGGTGGCGGTCGCCCCCGGAATTGGGTTCGGCGAATACGGCGATACCCACGTGCGGATTGCATTAGTAGAAAATGCGCACCGGTTGCGCCAAGCGGTGCGAAATATCCGAAGCTTTATGGCACCAAGCAATCTAACGGCACCCGCTGAAAATGCTATCGCATGACCAAGATTCTAAAAATTGGACTCGCCGGGCTCGGCACGGTGGGTGCAGGCGTGGTGCGGCTGTTGCGAGACAATGCCGAATTGATCCGCGCACGAGCCGGACGACCGATCGAAATTGTTGCAGTATCTGCTCGCGACCGCTCACGAGCGCGCGGCATATCGCTGAGCGGCCTGAAATGGTGCTCTGACCCTTTGGAGCTCGCTGCCGATCCGGCAGTCGATGTCGTTGTCGAACTAATTGGCGGAGCAAACGGGCCAGCGCGCGCCCTTGTTGAGGCTGCACTGGACGCCGGCAAACCCGTGGTCACCGCAAACAAGGCTCTACTCGCGGAACACGGTGCGGCCCTGGCGTCACACGCGGAGGTTCAGCACGCTTCGCTGCGTTTCGAGGCGGCAGTGGCAGGTGGGATCCCGGTGATTAAGGCATTACGAGAAGGGTTGGCGGCTAACCGGATCATTAGTGTGGCTGGAATACTCAATGGAACGTGCAATTATATCCTGTCACGCATGCAAAGCGAAAAGCTGGATTTCGCGAGTGTTCTAACTGACGCACAGCAACATGGTTACGCTGAGTCCGATCCATCGCTCGACATAGATGGCATTGACGCGGCCCATAAGTTGGCGCTCCTTGCAGCAATCGCCTTTGGGCAGGTTGTGGATTTCGCGGGCGTTCACGTGGAAGGCATCAGACGTATCTCCCAGCTGGACATCGGCTTCGCGGACGCTCTCGGCTATCGAATCAAATTACTCGGCATCGCACGCGAAACCAAAATCGGGATTGAAACACGGGTCCACCCAGCAATGGTTCCGCTAAAGTCCCCGCTCGCGCATGTTAATGGCGTGTTCAACGCGGTAGTGGCCGAAGCCGATCATTGCGGTTCACTATTCTTGCAGGGACGCGGAGCTGGTGCCGGACCAACAGCCTCCGCGGTCGTCGCCGATCTGATCGACGTAGCTCAGGGACGCGACGTGCCAGTGTTTGGTGCCCCGATCGCGAGCTTGGGCGCACGGCCAAGCGCCACGATGGACAAGCATCGAGGCTCTTATTACTTGCGTCTTATGGTGGTCGACCAACCAGGCGTCATCGCTGACGTCGCGGCAGTGCTGAGGGATCACGATATTTCACTTGAATCAATGTTGCAACAAGGTCGTAGTCCCAGTGAAGCGGTACCTGTCGTTTTGGTGACGCACGACACGCAAGAAGCCTTCATGCGTGCTGCGCTCGTGGAGCTAGCGATGCTGGACTCGGTCGTGGAACCGCCCACACTGATCCGGATCGAGCCAAGTTAAGAAGAAGGATAGGTTTCGAATGTCGGGGAGCGAAAAAATGCTTGAAACAACAAACGCACTACAAACCGATCGGAACTTAGCCTTAGACCTCGTACGGGTAACCGAAGCAGCGAGCCTCGCCGCCGCCCGGTGGATCGGGCGTGGCGACAAGAACGCCGCTGACGGCGCGGCTGTCAGTGCAATGCGTGCAGCTTTTGACGCCGTCGCGATCAATGGTTTGGTCGTGATTGGCGAGGGCGAGATGGACGAAGCGCCGATGCTATATATCGGCGAACGAGTCGGCGCGGGTGGGCCAGACATGGATATTGCAGTCGACCCGCTGGAAGGCACGGTCATTGCGGCGAAAGGCGCACCTAACGCTATTGCCGTAATTGGGTTGGCGGAGCGCGGAAATTTTCTTCACGCACCTGACATTTATATGGACAAGATCGCTGTTGGGCCGCACTTGCCTGATCAAGTGGTGGCCTTGGACGCACCAGTAAAGGAAAATCTGCGCAACCTGGCACAAGCAAAGAAGTGCGAAATTTCCGATCTAATGGTTTGCACGCTAGAGCGTGAACGCCACGCCGAAATTGTCCGACGCTGCCGTGAAGCTGGGGCGCGGATCACTCTGATTGGGGATGGTGACGTGTCAGGCGTTATCGCCGTGGCGCAGCCGGAGACGGGAATAGATCTCTATTTAGGATCAGGCGGCGCACCAGAAGGAGTCCTGGCAGCAGCGGCACTGCGGTGCATCGGCGGACAACTGCAGGGACGCTTGCTTTATGAGGATGATACCCAGATAGAACGAGCCCGCAGCATGGGCATTACGGACCCGAATCGGATTTACACGGTCGAAGACATGGCACGTGGGAATGTCATGTTTGCCGCAACGGGCGTAACGAATGGACCAATGCTGCGCGGAGTCCGGCACTTCCAATCGGGCGCCATCACTCATTCAATCGTCATGCGGTCGAAGTCGGGCACGGTACGTTATATTGAAGCACATCATAATTTCCATACAAAAACATGGACAGCTTCGTGAACGCTCCAACTGCACTCGGGGTTGTCAAGAGCCTAACGGGTCGTCATTGGCTCTGGCGACCTATCAATGAGCGCAGCACGCAACGTGTGATTCAGATTTCCGGACTGCCGGAAATGCTCGGCCGCCTGCTTGTGGCACGAAACGTGCCTGTAGAGAGAATCACTGATTTCTTGGAACCGAAATTGCGGACTTATCTGCCTGATCCGCTTGTGCTTGCTGACATGGAGGCGGCTACGGAGCGTCTTTCCGATGCAGTATTAAGACGCGAAGCAGTGGCCATCTTTGGAGACTACGACGTCGATGGTGCGTGCGCGGGAGCACTGATGGCAGAAACGTTACGGGACCTCGGAGTTTCTGTTATTAATTACGTTCCAGATCGTCTGACGGAAGGTTATGGACCGAATCCAACTGCGCTGAATACTTTGGTCTCGCGCGGGGCATCATTAATTATTTGCGTGGATTGCGGCACCACCGCGCACGACGCACTTTCGACAGTACGCGGACAAGCATCCGTCGTGGTCCTGGATCATCATGCCTCAGACACCGGTCCGCCGCAAGTCGTGGCGACGGTTAACCCGAATCGTCTTGATGACCGCTCGGGGCTCGGTTCAATTTGTGCGACTTCCGTAGTTTTTCTTACGCTGGTCGCACTACAGAGGCTCTTGCGAAAAAAGGGTTTCTTCGCGAAGCGATCAGAAATTAATCTACTGTCGTCGCTTGACCTCGTTGCCCTTGCAACGATCTGTGACGTAGTGCCCTTAACGGGATTAAATCGCGCATTCGTTTTCCAAGGGCTTAGGGTTATGGCTCGGCGGATCAGGCCCGGTATCGCTGCGCTTCTGGAAGTTGCTCAAGCGCAGGGCGAGCCTTCAGTGAGGACTTGCGCCTATGCCTTGGGACCACGAATCAATGCAGCCGGGCGGATTGCAAGAGCGGATCTCGGCATACGCACTCTCATGGCTAATGACATTGAAGAGGCGTCGATGTTAGCATCCCAGCTCGATGAGATCAATCGACAGCGCCAAACAGTTGAGAACGGCTTACTGGATATGGCGCTCGTACAAGCCGAGGAACAACTCAAGGCGGAAGCTGCCTTCGCATTTATTGCAGGCGCCGATTGGCATCCTGGTATTGTTGGAATTATTGCTGGTCGAGTCAAGGAGCGCTTCAACCGCCCGGCACTCGTTTTTGGGATATCAAAAGGGACCGCAACTGGATCGGGTCGGTCCGTGCCTGGGATCGACCTGGGGAGCGCGGTTATTGCTGCGCGGCAAGCCGGCTTGCTTATAAAAGGGGGCGGTCATGCGATGGCGGCAGGGTTCACACTGAAATCGGCACAACTGGAGGAATTCCGGACATTCCTATCAGACCGTTTGGCGGCGGCTTCGCTGTTGCCGAAAGCAGCTGATCTGGTGTTAGATGGAGCTCTTGCGCCACTGTCAGTTGATATCAGCTTGGCACAGGCCGTAGGTCGGCTGGGGCCGTTTGGCGCTGGAAATTCTGAACCCACGTTCGGAATGGCGCGTGTTCGCGTGATAAAGGCGGACCGCATTGGTCGGGATGGCAATACCATTCGCGCCACAATAGAAGGTGAGGCCGGTGGGCGACTGAAAGCTATGCTTTTTCGGGCCGCTGAAGGTCCACTGGAAGCCGCCTTGCTGCACGGGGGGGCGCCGCTGCATCTAGCAGGGCAGGTCCACATAGACCGATGGAATGGTTCCACTTCCGTTGGCTTTACAATCATCGACGGCGCTCGGGCCTGATGTGCCTTGACCGACTATGGCGGGTCGGGTAGCGAAGGCCAAAAGGTCCCGTTCGTCTAGAGGCCTAGGACGTCGCCCTCTCACGGCGATAACAGGGGTTCGAATCCCCTACGGGACGCCAATGTTTTCAATGGCTTATAAGTTATGCTGGAATGTGCACTGGTCCATACGGCATACGTACGGCATAAACGCACTGGACCTTAATCGGGCTGAACGGGACTTGCGGCCTGGGGGTCTTCTCGTCGGTGGCCTCATTCCCCACTGCCACGTCCTCGAGGTTGGCAATGAGAGCTTGCACTCCAAAAACAGTTCCATTTGGAAATGCCAAAATCGCACGGAAAAAATCCAAGCTTATCCCCACCATCAAACACAAATCTTCACCAGTTTGCGCGAATGCCGATGAAATTCCCAAAGTTAGATTCCAATCGAAATCAACATCTGACATGAAAGGAAGGGGAGGATCTAGGAGATCCCGCCAAATAGGAACGGCTTAGGCAGGGCTGTGTTGACGCGACTGCCACTGACGGTTCATGGAGCTTTCACACCTCTTTCGGACGTCCGAAAGACCGCGCGGCACACCGGCCACGCTTTCTTGCTGAACTTGCGACGACCTTCGTGTTGATTTCCGTTGAGAAGTGACCCGGGAGGGCCGGATTTTTCCACTGAGATGTGACCCATGTTTGACTGTTTTCCCGTCTGGAACTGACGGGGGCGAGCGGAGTGTTGGACATGGCGTTTTTGAGCATTATCCGTAGGTGGCATAAGCGGGATCAGGTGCCGATCCGGGAGATTTCACGTCGGCTTGGCGTGTCGCGGAATACGATCCGCAAATATCTTCGGTCTGATCAGATTGAGCCGAAGTTTCAGGTGCCGGACCGTCCGAGCAAGCTGGACGCGTATGCGGACAAGCTGGCGGGATGGCTGCGGCGCGAGGGGAATCGTCCGCGCAAGCAGCGGCGGACGGTCAAGCACTTATACGGTGACCTGGTCAGCCTTGGCTATGAGGGGTCCTACAACCGGGTGGCAGCCTTTGCCCGTGCCTGGAAGGAGGAGTGCAAACTTCTGCAGCAGACTGCCGGGCGTGGCACTTTCGTGCCGCTGTCCTTTGCTGTCCTTTGCGCCCGGCGAAGCATTTCAGTTCGACTGGAGCGAGGATTTTGCGGTCATTGGCGGCACCCGCGTCAAGCTGCAGGTGGCGCATACCAAGCTGTGCCACAGCCGCGCCTATCTGCTGCAGACGCATGATACCATCTGACTTAGATATTTGATCCCGGACTTTAATGGTGCCTTATTTTCCCGTGAGTGGAAGGGGGCATTATGGTCCAGGTTCTTCATGGGCGCGCCACGACGACAGCGGCGATCCGTCGAGCCCTACAAAATAGTCAAGAGAGCCTGAGGGTCCTGGCTGCCCGCTACGGGATCAACCCAAAGACTGTCG
>JAJZCS010000125.1 GCA_021829055.1 Pseudomonadota bacterium | reverse complement strand
ACTGCTTCCGGGCGCTGCGGATCGGGCGGAGGTGGCCAAGGTTCCATCTACGTAGCGGATGGAAAGCCGCCGGAGGGGATCCGGCTGACGGAGCGCTTTGCGGCGTGCTTCAGCGACCGGCGGCGGCCGGAGCTGGTCGAGCATGAGGTTGGCATCCTGGTGATGCAGCGCGTCGTCGGCATTGCCCTTGGCCACGAGGACCTGGTCAATCATGACCAACTGCGCCATGACCCGGTGCTCGCCATAGGCCGCCTTCTTCGCTTCATACTCCACCGGGCGGGGCGCCCTGGCGAGGCCGCGATGGGCGTGCGCGTTTCCAATATGGGTTGCTTGGAGGTCTCGCCCAGACAGACAACCGGGCGGTCTGGATCATGTGGCCGGTGATAGACTTCCAGCACGTCCTCCATGCTGGCGACGAAGCTGGCGTTGGCCTCCGGCGTGATGGCCCCTTGTTTTTTGAGGTGAGGCTTGAGCGCATTTTTTTAGGGTCCGGCCGATCGTGTTGTCGCTGGCGCGTTCGACAATGTTCAGTTCCACCACGGCTTCTTCCAGCAATTCCAGCGTCCATCGGGACCGCCCCTTTGGCAGGCCAGCGCAATCAGCCTGGCCGAGGCCGGCGAATGCTTGTGCTTCAGCGCCGCTTCGTACACCAGGAGTTGGCGGATCCGCGCCACGGTGTCGACGCTGGTGTCCAGCGCTGCGGCAATCCGGCCATCGCTCCACCCATCACCGGAGTCCGACGCATCCGCCTTCAATAGGATGCGCACCTTTAAAACCTGTCTGGACGGGTGACTACCCTTTTGACTCGAAGCGGTAAGCTGAGCCCGCTCCTCATCGCTCAGCTTCACAACGTATTTCTTTATGGAAGTTTGTCTCGCGGCCACGACGTATCTCCAATTACTGTGGAGATGCCGAATCAGAGATTAATAGCAAAATCAATGACGGACAGCACTGGTTCTGGATAACGAGATTCCCCTAATCTAATTTGCCAAGCCCCCATCGGCGACGGTCCTCATCGATCGCAAATACCTTTCTCAAGCACTGACCGCAGGCGCGTCAGATCCTAAACGCGACTCGTGGCGCGAGCGAGTGAATCGACGCCCGCAACGACCACGGCTGTGCGGGCCCGATAAATGCCGATCAGCATGCTGATCAGCTCGAACGCGTTTAGCAACAATCCGCTGTAAGACGGCGTTACCCAGTTGTTCAGAATCCAGAGGGCAATGCAGACCATTGTACCGATGCGTATCGCCCTCTCAGAGTATCGCATCAGGATCGCGTAGATGATCAGCGCGCCGCCCGATGTGGCGAACTCAATCACGGTTCGCACCCCTTCCTGTCTGGTTGCAACCATACCGACACCGAGCGCGGCATATAGAACAGCACTAAGCCGGACTGAAATTGACGATACCCGATCGAAGTGGTCATCCCGCTTATAATCGGGATGGCACCAGAGCAGGACTGCAGGAACCAGAAAATTGCCGAGCGATGCGGCAACATTACCAAGCATGATATAAGACAGGCTGAAACAGAGTGCGCCCGCGGACTGGACCGCGATCAGGCGCAGCTTGTTCCCTTGGACCTGCCACGACAGGATAATGATGGCCGCGCCGATGAAGCCAATACCTTGGGCGATCATGGTGAAATCGACCATCACTACGTATCCATTCCGCCGGCATCCTGGCTGGTGGGCTTATGATAAGCCATATAATATTCATAGCACATTTTCTATCACATTCGTCTGGCTACGGATTCGCCATGCCACTGCCTGTCGTTCGCCGTTCAGTGTCGCCAGCGTACGCGATTTGGCTTCGAAGGAAGCCCACTTCAAGACCGCCACCGAGACCGCGCAAACCACCCAACGAGGAGGACACTACTAAATACCTGCGCTCGTCAGAAGATTGTAGCTTTTCCGGCTGGCCGGAAGGTCTCACGCTGCCGTTAGCAACCCCACCTGCAGTCTTCTGCTGTAGCGGCGACTATTTTGCCCTAGGTGAGTCGCCAAGATCGAATAATAAGCATAAAAGAACACGTTTGCGGATTTGCTCTTCGAAGAGCCGCATCGCGCCAGATTTCAAACTGCCAACGATACATGGCACACTACGAGAAATGCACTTTTACTAACGATTTGCTCGCTGCTAATGGGTTAGGCAAATGTGGGAATAAGCGAAACGGTGCGGTCATGGCCCCCGGCGGGCGTCGTGACCGCACCTGACAAGGCCCAAGCTATCCGAACCAAAGCGTCTTTTGAATCTGTTGTGTACGGCGTGTCATCTGCTCCCGTACCGAGCGCCTGTCGTGCGGCGTGCCGAAAAAGTCCTCTTATATTGTTTAGTATTCCGATGCCGAGGCATATAACTAGGCCACACTTCGGACACCAGAAACAGCGTGATAGTCACTCATGGAGTGTCGGAGCAACCGCGCAGTCGCCCTCCGATCTTGACGACCCGAAGGCGTTTGTTTTCAACAACAGTGAAGCGCCTAGAAAATTGTCTGGTTGGCTTTGAGTCACCCACCCTCATTACCTATCTGCGACCCTGTACTAGGACTTCGATGCGTCTTAGAATATGAGGACTGACAACAAGCGGCAGATCGTGGCATCGTTTCCTTGATCCAACACAAGGACCTCGCGGCAGGCTACCAATAACAACCCAAACAGGAGAGGAAATGGTGGCGACACAAAAAAAGAAAAAACTGGCCGACGGAAACAAGCCAGCGCGCAGCAACAATGACCTGGAAGCCTCAGGAGAAAGGCGGCTAGGATTCCCAAAGGATTTTGTCTGGGGGGTATCCACCTCCGCCTATCAGATCGAAGGCGCGGCCAGCGACGATGGTAAAGGACCATCGATCTGGGACACTCATTGCCTGCAGAAGGGCCGCGTAGCCAATGGCGATACCGGCGACGTTGCGTGCGACCACTATCACCGCTGGCCAGACGACGTTCGCCTGATGACAGACATCGGTGTGTCGGCCTATCGATTCTCGGTGTCGTGGCCTAGGGTGCTGCCGCGCGGACGCGGCCAGACCAACGAGAAAGGACTGGACTTTTACGACCGGCTCATCGACCGCCTGCTTGCTACCGGCATCGAACCCTGGTTATGCCTCTACCACTGGGATCTGCCTAAGGGGCTAGACGAACTTGGCGGCTGGCTGAACCGCGACATCGCTGGCTGGTTCGCCGACTATGCCACGCTGATTGCCCGCCGCTACGGCGACCGCGTGAAGCGGCTTGCTACCTTTAACGAACCATCGGTGTTCACCCTGTTCGGGTACGGTTTCGGCTGGAATGCGCCCGCAGTGGCCGATCGTACCGCGCACCTCGTTTCCATTCACCATGTCAATCTGGCACATGGAACGGCAATTGACGTATTACGGACGATGGTTCCTGGAGCGAAGCTCGGGATCATCCACAATCGCCAACCATGCCACCCCGAGAACGGCCTTGAGGCCAACAAGGAAGCGGCTCTGCTCCTAGATGAGCACTGGAACAAGGCATTCCCCGATCCGCAGTTGCTCGGCCATTATTCGCCAAGACTCGCCGTCGCGATCGAACCGTTCGTCCGTTCCGGGGATATGGCCCGCATCTGCCGACCCATCGACTGGTTCGGGCTAAACCACTATTCGCCAATCTACGCTCGTGCTGATGCCGCTGCCCCGATCGGCTATGCTTGGGGCGACGCTCCAGTCGAGGCGCCACGTTCGGGTATTGGCTGGCCGATCTACCCTGAAGCGTTTCGCGACGAGCTCATGAACGTAGCCTCAACGTATAAAATGCCGATCTACGTCACCGAAAACGGCTGTGGGGGCAGCGACATGCCCGATTCCGCCAGCAAGGTGCATGACCATGAGCGTGTCGATTATTTGCGGGCCTACACCAGTGCAATGAAGCAGGCGATGGATGAGGGTACGGACGTGCGCGGCTATTTTGTCTGGTCGCTTCTGGACAACTTCGAATGGGGCTCCGGCTATGGCAACCGTTTCGGACTAGTGTGGGTCGATTTCGCTACCCAGACGCGGATTCCCAAGGATTCCGCCGCGTGGTATGCTGGCCTCATTCATCGCGAGCGGGGACGCTGAGGTATTTCTTTTCTCCGGCCCCTGGGTACGTCCACCCCGCGAAAGTCGGTCAGAGTCGCCGCTGCTCCGCCCTTGCGCTCTAAAACTAGCCGGCGAGGATGCGGCCAGTCCGGTTCATGGCGAAAGCCGATACCGATGATGGTCGCCTCGGCAAAATCCTCACATAGGATACGCATCATCGCCGCCTCGTCGTCCGCGCTCATCGTGTCAGTGGCCTCTTGAAGGAAGATCCAGTCCGGACGATGGAGCAGGACCCGCGCAAACCCAAGTTTCTGTAATTCCGCCGCCGACAGCTCCTGCTCCCACGCTTCCACCTGATCCAGCCGTCCGAGAAGGTGCGCGAGCCCCACGCGTTCGAGTGCTTCGTCCAACAGCTTGGAGGCGAAGGCGTCCACTCCCGCGGGGTAGGCTAACGCCGCTCTCAAGGTGCCGACCGGAAGATAAGGCCGCCCCGGCAAAAAGAACATCGCTGCGCTGACCGGCAACTCCACTCGCCCCTGCCCCCATGGCCAGAGACCAGCCACCACCTTGAACAGGCGGTTGGCTGCCGTCTGGTCACCATCAATCACGACGTGCTCGCCCGCGGCGATACGAGCGGAAAAGCGGTCGATCAGAATATCTCCAGTGGGCGTGGCGACTTGCAGATCATGGAACGACAATACCCGCTCTACCGCCATCTCGATAACGATGCCTCCAGCCGTCACTTCCCCAGACAACTCAGCGTTAAGACGTTCCAGTTGCTCGTGCAGACCCATAACCCGCTCCACGGATGCCCGCCACGTCGCAGCGTAGGAAAGATTGTCAATGGGCCACGAAAGGGCCGCCGCCATCTGTCCGAATCCTTGCGCAGTCTGCATCAGCCCTCCAAGCGTGATTGCCCCGGCAATGTAGCGGGGGGCAACCACCATCACTGGAAATCCGAGTGACAGGACGGAATAGCCGTTGGTAAATAGCATAATGCCAGACAACGCTAATGTCTGCTGGTTCCATGTTGCACGGATAGCGTGAAACAACTGGTTGAAGTGGCTGCGTTCTACCGGCTCGCCATGGTGTAGAGCGATTGCTTCCCCGTATTCCCGTCCACGGGCCAGGCCAAAACGAAAGTCCGCCTCGCTTCTCTGGCGCTGGTTGACGGCGCGGACCAAGGGCCGCCCAAGCGCCATCGCCACCAGTGTTCCTGCTGCCGCGTATAGGATGGCAATCCACACCAGATAGCCGGGAATGCTGAAGCGAATTCCTGCCACCGTCCATACCGGCGAGTCAGATAGCGACCACAGGATGCCGGTGAAACTAAGGAGCAGCAGCACGCAATAAAATAGAGAGTGGGCCAGCTCGATTGCGGTTTCCGTAGCGTTGCGCAAATCCTCCGCGATGCGCCCATCGGGATTGTCGTGTTCGCCGGGCATGGATCCAAGCAGGTACTGGCGACCACCAGACATCCAGTCATGCAAAAGCCGATCGGTCAGCCACCGTCGCCAGTCCAGCTGAAGCTTCCTCTTGACGATCAGGTGGATAGTGTTGACTGCCATACTGCCAAGAATAATTAACGCCAACACCCCGATAAGCTTGAGAAAGCGGTCCATGTCCCGCCCCCCCAAGGCGTTGAACAACGCCTCGGTCCATTTGTTGATAAGAACTGGGATCACCACTTGGGCGATGGTCAGGAACCCGAGGGAAACGGTCAGCCGGGCAGACCGCCACCGATCTTCACCGCTCCAATACCCCCCAGTCAACCGCATGAAGCGCCGAAGAAAATTGATTATTCCATCCGCGCCGACCAGAGTTCCTGCTTCGTGCGGAAATCGGCCCCTGTCCTCAAGCCATCGTTTCGGTCTACTCATCGCGCGTGGTCGTTGCCCCCTGTTTCATCAAACATAGCGGTGGGCGCTATCACAATGACTAGCGATCAACGCATCGGGCACAGATTGCAGTTCTGGCAGCAGCGCGGCGTCCATCTGTTGTCCGCTCAGGCCACCCGAGAGACGAGGTGTCGGGCCGTGGCAGAGGCCAGCACGCACCTCGCGACAGCACTGCAACGCGATCTGTGACGAAACCGGTGCGTAACACGTTTTAATAACGCCCCCAACAAAAAAGAGGACGAGTCCACCCATCTACCGGCAGCACTATGGCACACAACGATGCCACTTGCGCGATGACCGAAATCGTTCAGATAGGACCCGCCACCTTCACCTTGGGCCAGCTAAA
>JAJZCS010000124.1 GCA_021829055.1 Pseudomonadota bacterium | reverse complement strand
CGGATTCAAGAGCGATGTCCTGACGCCGAGCCAGATTACCGATTACCTGATCCGGGTTGTACAGCCGCAACTCCAGTCGGTGCCAGGGGTGCAGACTGCCGAAGTTCTCGGCGCCCAGAATTTTGCGATGCGGATCTGGCTGAATCCCGAGCGTTTGGCCGCCTACCATCTCACGGCGACCGATGTGTACAGTGCGCTGGCAGGCAATGATTTCATCAGCGCACTCGGAAATACCAAAGGCACCATGACGCAAACGACGTTGACGGCGTCGACAAGTTTACATTCGGCGGCCGCATTCCGACGGTTGATCGTGGCGCAATCCGGCGGGCAGTTGGTACGACTTGGCGATGTCGCCAAGGTGAAGCTCGGCTCCTACACCTACGACGCCAATGTTGCATTTGACGGCCAGACGGGGGTTTATATCGGGATTCAGGTTGCGCCCGGCGCGAACCTGCTGTCCGTCGTTAATGGAATTGAGAAAAGGTTTCCTGGGATACAGGCCCAGCTTCCTAACGGACTGGTGGGTAAAATCGTTTACAACTCGGCGAAGTTTGTCAATGCTTCGATCCACGACGTTATTGCCGCGCTGATCGAGGCATTGCTGATCGTGATTCTGGTTGTATTTGCCTTCCTGGGTACACCACGTTCCGTGGCCATACCGGTAATCGCGATTCCACTTTCGTTGATCGGTACGTTTGCGGCGATGCTGATGCTCGGTTTCACAATCAACCTGCTAACGCTGCTGGCGCTTGTGCTGGCGATTGGCCTGGTTGTTGATGACGCGATCATCGTCGTCGAGAACGTCAACCGGCATCTCGAAAAAGGAGAGGCGAAAATGACAGCGGCAATCAATGCCGCTGCGGAGCTTGCTAACCCGATCATAGCCATGACCGTCGTTCTGGTGGCGGTCTATGTGCCGATAGGATTTCAGGGCGGACTGACCGGTGCCCTGTTTACAGAATTCGCCTTCACGCTGGTGTCATCGGTGACGATTTCCGCGATTATTGCGCTGACCCTGTCGCCGATGATGAGTTCGCGAATGCTGCATCATATTCCCCGGGATGATCCGACCTGGGAAGGCCGCCTCGTGCATTTCATCGATCGGCAATTTGATGCGGTGCGGCGAGCCTATATGCGGACGCTTCACTCCAGTCTGCGGACGGTTCCAGTGACGCTTGCATTCGGTGCCCTTGTCCTCGGCAGTATTTATTTTCTGGCTGTCGGTGCGAAAAGCGAGTTGGCTCCGCAGGAGGATCAGGGGGTGGTGATCCTCTCCTCGACGTCAGCGCCGAATGCGACGCTCGAGCAGCGGATGATCTGGGCGCACGAACTCAATCGGCTGATGATCAGTTACAAGTCCACGGAGCATACGTTCCAGATCAATACGCCGACTCTTTCGATTGCCGGTATGGCGCTGAAGCCCTGGAATGAACGGAACAAGACTGCAACCGTGCTGCAGAAGGAGATTCAGGCACAGGTCGATGCCGACATTACGGGTCAACAGATTGCCGCATTTCAGCCACCTCCACTACCGGGGTCCCAGGGGCTGCCGGTGCAGTTCGTCATCAAGACTACAAACGCGTTCAGTGTCCTCAATGGAGTCTCACAAAGACTTCTCGAAGCCGCTTTGAAAACAGGGAAATTTGCGTTCCTGCAGTCGGATCTCAAGATCAACCAGCCCCAGGCTACGGTGGAAATCGATCGCGCAAAGGCGGCCAACCTGGGCCTGACGATGAGCGACATAGGTGCCGCGATGTCCCATGCGCTTGGCGGGCTTTACGTCAACTACTTCAGCCTGGACAACCGCTCTTACGAAGTGATTCCACAAGTCGCCCAACGGTTCCGCTTGAATTCGGCGCAGTTGCTCAGCTACCCCATTGCAAGCGTGAACGGCGTTTCAATTCCACTTGGCGCGGTTGCGCATATTACCCATATCGTCATTCCGGAATCCGTTAATCATTTCCAGCAATTGAATTCAGCCACGCTCCAGGGGGTGGTAGCGCCAGGTGTTTCGACCGGGGAGGCCGTGAGGGTTCTGGATAATCTTGCCAGACAGATCTTGCCCTCAGGGTACGCGGTCGACTACGGCGGCGCGATGCGGCAATTCGTCCAGCAGCAGAGCGGGTTTCTTACCACCTTTGGGTTTGCCGTAATCGTGATTTTTTTGGCTCTTGCGGCGCTGTTCAACTCGTTTCGTGATCCGCTGATTATCCTGGTTTCGGTTCCGATGTCGATTTTCGGAGCCATGCTTTTCATTTATCTTGGCTTTGGCGGGCTGTCGGTCAACATCTACACGGAGGTTGGTCTCGTGACCTTGATGGGTTTGATCAGCAAACACGGCATCCTGATTGTCGAGGTTGCCAACCAGGCGCAGAAGAGCGGCATGAGCAAACGCGAGGCTATCGGACATGCTGTCAGTATCCGTTTGCGGCCTATCCTGATGACGACAGCGGCGATGGTACTCGGCGTGGTTCCGTTAATCATCGCGACTGGCGCCGGCGCTGCGGCCCGCACGAACATGGGGGTCGTTATTGCGTCAGGCCTCGCGATCGGCACGCTGTTTACCCTTTTTGTATTGCCTGCGGTTTATCTTGTGCTCAGCCAACAACATACCGCCAACGAATGACTGGTGCATCGCGAGGATGGTGGATTTGCAGTGGTCCCCGGAGGTCATCTGCAATTGTTGATCTGAACCATTGCCTTTTTGACGGTGACGCAGCGCAAGTCAGGCTGCATGAGGTGATGAGGGCTCAGACCGAAAGTGCCCGTCGGCTCGCTGGAGGTTGAGGATAACAAAAGGGATTGATCTTGAACCGGCCCGAGTAGCAAAGTTCTACGCTATAATGGGAAATCAGTTGTGTGCGGGTGGCCGCGCCTCGAGTTGATAACAGTAGTACCCTGCCGGGTGCCGGGTGAAGATCAGCTGCGGCGGTGTATCCGTGGGCTCATTCTCGGAGGAAAGGGAAAAATCGGCGCAGAGGTCGTATGTGTAGGGCCCTGTCACGACATAGCCGTACGGACGACCCGCCGGATCCTTGAGCGCGATATCAAGCGTTGTGCCGCGCGACAAGTCAGAAAGTGCAGCGGGCAGGACGGCATGGGTGCGGCGGTAGGTTGAAACCGCACCTGAAATAGCCGCAAGTTCGCTGCTTCGTGTTCGGTCAAGTTCCTGCTTTCGCACGTGGTCAGGCGAGCCGATCATCATGAAACCGGCGATAATTGCCAGTAAGGCAGCGATCGTGAGCCGCGCCCCAAACACGACGGCCGAGTACCTAGTCATGGCGAGTGGCCCTGCCGGACATCATGAAGAAAATAACTGAAGATACCACCCGCAATAACGGCCACTGTGATGACTTTGAGGAGGAACCGTGTTCCGAAGTCACCGCCGAGCGCATTGTAGACGAGGACCATAATATCCCCCACGATCCAGAGCGCTGTAATGAACAGGGTCAGGTAGGTCAGCCACACTCTGGGACGGGACTCGCGTTTCGTCGGATCTGCGACGATCGCACGGGTAACCTTGAGGAACATCAGTATGAAAAGCGGAAGAGCTACGGCGATGACGGCGATGTTCCCCTCAACCCTCAACGCCGACCAAATCTCAAGCCAAAAACGGGCCGATGTCGTCGGCATCTTCCCAAACGAAGCATCAATCATCCGCCTCGTCGGCGCCGTCCTGCTCGAACAGAACGACGAGTGGCAAACCCAACACCGCTACATGCAGACCGAGGCCATGGCAGAACTTGCATCGCCAACCGTCGAAATGTTTCCACCCCAGATCGCCACCGCAGCAGAATGATCCGCCGCCACCTCAACCTACAACCAAATTACACCACGTTGACGGACGTGATCCCGTTCGGCGTCCCATCATGGGCGTGTGGTCATCTTTGGCCATTCGATCTCACCCACTTCTACTTGCTCGATTGCACCGACGGCCGTGCTCAAAATATTCATTGTCGTGCTTCCCATGGATTGAGCAATTGGGCACCGGTGGTGAGGAAGTCCGCGACGTTGCGAGTCACGATGGTCATACCGTGGGTGAGCGCTGTAGCGGCAATGAGCGCATCTCGCTCGGCGTGAGGGTCAGGAACATGCAAGGTCGCGCAGCGCCGGGCGACGGCGGTATCCACGGGGAAAATACGGCCCTCGAATTCGGGCAAGACCTGCTTTTCCAGCCAGGCGCGCAACATAGCTCCTTGATTTCGGTCTTTCCGTTCGATTTGCAGGATGCCGATCTCGGTTTCGAGGATGGTGATGGCCGAGATGTAGAGGGTCCTAGCGTCTACGCTGTCGGCCCAACTGGCTACCTGCGGATGCGCCCTGCCCAGGCGCACCTTGCGTAGTTCGGAGACGACATTGGTATCGAGGATGAACATCAGGAGAAATCGGCGGGACGAAGGCCAATGCTGACGCGGGGTGGGTCAAATTCGATGTCGGCAAGGCCCGGCATGGCCAGTGCTTCCGCAATGCTCCGGCGCTTGCCCATGATACGCTGGTATTCCTCGATGCTGAGCAGGACATGAGCGGGCTTGCCTCGGTCAGTGATGAAAACCGGCCCCTCTGAGGCAGCTTTCTTGGCCCGGCTGGTGTCCTGATTGAACTCCCGACTGGATAGGGTGGTGATGGTCATCGGTAACGCTCCTGCTTTCAGAGGCAATCAATTAATGTATAAACGTAACTACACAAACCCTCCTTCGTCAATACCTCTTTGCTTTCTTGGCTGCGCAGAGGGGTCACCTGCGTCCTCGACGGCCCCATCAACGGCCGCAGTTTCCTGGCAGGGGTCGAGCAATTCCTGGTTCCAACACTGCGGCACGGCGACATCGGGCAACCTGCCGCTTAAATGCGGCGCTGTGGGATCAGTGTCTCGTCAGGGCTTCCATTCTCCAGAAGCCCGGTAGCGGGGGTCAATTCAAATCGCCCAATCTGTCCACCCGCAGGGGCGCACTCCAAAAGGGGGGCGCGTTTGGACGCGATTTGACAGGGATGCCGTTCGGGAGCGTCAGAAACGTCCCGAGCCAATCCTCCTCGCTGCGGCCATATAGCGCGAAATCCTCCCAGCTTTCGGCGCCGGCGATCACGGCACAGATCGCAATCACCAGCACATCAATCAGCCGGTGCTCAACCGTGCCGGGGCAGCGGGAATCTTTCAGCGCCGAAAATTCTTCCACCAAATTCCTCACTGACATGCGGGGCTCCCAATCTCAAGGAGACTCCCCGAATCACACCCGCTTCCATGCCGTCAACTATGTCACCAAATTTCATGCGTAATCCCTGGTCTACGCCCACCCACGCACAGGTCTCCTAAACACGTGCCATCTCACTATTTTGGCACCCCCCAACCCTTCGTCGTTTCAGCGTTTGGATAGGTTTTGGCGCTCCCCACCATAAGAAACATGCCGCGCAGAAACAGATCCTCCGCGAAATGTTGTCGGTACAATCCGGAAGCTGACAGCCGCTGTATTCTTGTGAGCCTTGGCAGCTCTCGTAGTGACTGCAACAGGCTGAGGGACTCGCGAGCTTCCGGAGCAAGCAAAGGATGTATTAAATTGAGCGCAGCGAGATGAGCCTCGAAAATCGCAACGAATTGCTCCGGGCCGCGTTTAAAGGCCGATATCGTACGTCGGATCAAAGAAGCGTTAGCGCCAACCGCGTTGTTTTTATGTTGCCGATATAGAATCACAGGGCGATTATCGGCTCGCATCGCTCCGCCAGCTCCACTCACAAGTATATACGTCCACCAATCGTGCATGGATCCTTTGGGGGGAGGGGGCGCCGCAACAATCAGCTTGCGCGCCGCAGCATTCATCATGACCGTACATCCCGCTGCAATGTTCTGTGCCAGCGCATTGCAAAACCCGGGAGGACGCCGAAAAGCCGGGGACAAGCTGATCGAACGTAATCTCGGGTCAACGAGGTGTTGGCGTCCAAAGTAGAGCGCTGGCCTATCCAAGGGCTGCGACGATAGCCACTGCCAAGCCCACGACAATTTATCCGGTAACCAGACGTCGTCCTGATCGCAGAAGGCAAATGCATCCGCATCGTCATTGGCCGCTTCCAAAAGTCGAAGGAAGCTAATCGCCGGTCCAAGCCGGGTCTGGTCATCAATGACTCGTCGGGCGCCTTTAAAATCGCTCAATATTTCAACGCTGCGGTCAGACGAACCATCATCACGCCATAACAAAGTCCAGTCTGGGCAATTCCTTTGTGCTGCAAGACTTTCTAGTTGTTCCGGCAAAAACTGCTCTCCGTTGTACACGGACATCAAGATACTAATTTGCCGGTGCGCAATTAT
>JAJZCS010000123.1 GCA_021829055.1 Pseudomonadota bacterium | reverse complement strand
AGAGTGATGGATCCCAAGCGTGGAGACGATGGAAGGTACTGGGACAACATCGTTGCGTGGAGGGTATGGATTGTTCTACTCATCCAGTCAGGAGACGTTTATCGCTAACCTAGAGCAGCAGCCGTTTATCTTCTCTGCTACCGTCAACAATACGACGAACTATACGAATCCCTATGCTGGACAACCGGCATGGCCAAACGGAAGTCCATTCCCTTATGTTTTCAATGCTTCGAATCCGACATTCAGCACGAGCGCTTCGATTAGCGGCCTGAAGCCCTATACTTCTGCGATTCCGTATGTACAGGAATACAACCTCACATTAGAGCAGCAGTTTGGGAGCAACTGGGTTACCCGGATGTCCTATGTGGGCAATCTGGGTAGGCGTTATTATCTCGCTCGGGATCAAAACTCGCCGATCTACAGTGCCACGGCCACCGAGGCAAATGCGGTTAGCCGCCGGCCTTTCAATACTCCGGCACTGGGCAACTACAGGTCCGACATCAATCTTCTGGACCCGGCAGGAAATTCCAACTATAACTCCCTTCAACTCTCGGTTACACGGAATATGGATCATGGCCTGTCGTTTCAGGCATCGTATGTCTGGTCCAAAGCCATGGATGATGTATCGCTCGACCCAGCGGGCCCTGCGGCCTACACGCTCGCGAACGAGTACAACGTCGGTATGGATTATGGGCGCTCCACTCTGGATGTTCCGCAACGATTCGTAGCCTCTGCGCTATATCAGCTGCCTGAGGTGCATCGCTTTGGTCTATTTGGCAAGGAAGCACTTAGCGGCTGGCAGGTGAACGGGATCGAGACACTCGCCACGGGCAATCCGTTCAATGTTCTCTCCAATGTAGATTCCAATTTTGATACGATCGCCTCCACCGATCGTCCAGATCTAATCGGCAACGCATCACTGCCCGGCGGACGTTCCAAAGTTGATAAGATCCGGGAGTTTTTCAATACGACGGCATTTGTTGCGCCGCCTCCCGGTCAACCATATGGCAACAGCCAGAGGAATCCCCTTATCGGGCCAGGAACGGTTGAGACGGACATCTCTGCATTCAAGCGATTTGCCGTCTATGAACGCGCCAACGTCCTCTTTCGCGCGGAGGCGTTCAATCTCTTCAACAATACCAATCTGAATAATCCAAACGGAACAATGGGATCGCCGAACTTTGGTGTGATTACCGGCGCGTCAGATCCGCGTCAGCTTCAACTTGCCCTCAAGGTAGAGTTTTAGTTGATGCGTTTCAAGTTAGTCAGGTGGCGCCAGAGCGGTGGTGGTACCGGCATTTGGGCGGGCAGATATCGCCGCCCAAATGCATTCGCAGGGCATCGCGCATTCCTATTTGCGAGAAACTCGATGAGACTTCGTTTGACTTCATGGATCGCGGCAGTTTCGATCACCCTTCCTCTGGCCGCGCAAAGCGCAAGCACCGTGTATATTTCCCCCAGCGGGAGCGACAATGCACTCGGGAGTGCCCGCCATCCCGTGCGAAGTCTGTCGCATGCGGTGGAGCTTGCCCGGCAAATGAATACCGGCAAGTCCGATGTCCGCATCGTCTTGGAAGATGGTGTCTTTCGTCTCGGCAAACCGCTTCGCCTCGACGCCTCCGATTCGGGGAAAGCCGGCCACAACATCGTGTTCGCGGCCGCGCCTGGAAGCCACCCCGTCATCAGCGGAGCTGTGCGGATCGAGGGCTGGAAGCTCATCGACCGATCACGTAACCTTTGGTCGGCCGTCGTTCCACGCAGCATTTCGAATTCGCGACAGATTTATGTGAATGGACTGCGGGCAACCAGAGCTCGCGGACGAGTTCCGGTCGACCTCACCGAGACCTCCACCGGATATGAAGCGACCAATGCCGTGCTGGCCAATTGGCGCAACCCTTCGGATATGGAGTTCGTCTACACGGGTGGAAACTCGATCTGGTCAGAGCATTCCGAAGGCCTCGGTGCGTGGACGGAGCCGCGTTGCCCAATCCAATCCATCCGCGGGACCACGATCACGATGGCCCAACCTTGCTGGAATAACTCCACCAAACGCGTCATGCTGCCGAACGGGGCGCGCACCGCAAACCTGGTCGGGCCGAAGAGCGTCGGCAAGCGGCCGGAGTACGTCGAAAACGCGTATGAACTGCTGGGCACCCCAGGCCAGTTCTACTTCGACCGCCGCGGCCACGTTCTATACTACGTGCCGCGGCCGGGGGAAGACTTGCGAACAGCAGACGTCGAGATGCCCGTGCTGGAAGAGCTGATTTCAGCGGCGGGCACCGCTGAACAGCCGGTGCATAACATTGTGTTTCGCGGGATCCAATTTTCTTACGCAACCTGGCTCGGTCCCAACTCTTCTCAGGGTTTCTCGGAGATTCAGGCGAATTACCAGGTCACAGGCGCGGATGGTTATGCCCGTCAGGCGTTGTGCCACTTTGTTCCGGGCGGAACCTGCCCATTTGGCGCGTGGACGCAGGAGCCGGGAAACGTGAGCTTTCAGTTCGCACACAACATCCAGTTCCTGAACGATGATTTCATTCATCTCGGCGCCGCCGGCCTCACGCTTAGCGACGGCTCCCAAAACGATCGCGTGGAGGGCTGCATCTTCACTGATATCTCCGGGAACGGCCTCCAACTCGGTGGCGTCGATATGCCCCTCGCGCCGATTGCGCAGTTCACCTCAGGCAACAACATTACTAACAATCTATTTCGCAACGTGGGCGCGGAATATCGCGGCGGAATTCCCATCGTTGTCGGCTATGCCCGAGACACCGTGGTGGCACATAACCAAATCGATCACGTGCCTTACGCGGCAATCTCGATCGGATGGGGCGGCTGGCCCGACAAGATCAAGCAAGCCGGCCAGGCGAATAATTCGCGAGGCAATATTGTCGCCGATAATCTGATCCACGATCTGATGCTGGTTCTGGCCGATGGTGGCGGTATCTACACGCAGGGCCTTACCGGCACCAGCCTGGCGGATGGAGAGAAAGTGACCGGAAACTTGGTGTACAACCAGTTCAGCTCCGGGCACGAAATCTACACCGACAACGGTTCCTCCATGATCACCGTTCGCGGCAATGTGATGTTCAACGCCAACCACGATAACTGGGGCAGCCGGCACCACGATTACTACGATGGGAAGGAAGGAAACAATTACGATCCCCTCTTGATCGCGGACAATTATTGGCAGCAGGGCGACGAAGACAGCTCCAAGCGCAACGTCACAGTTCGGGGCAACCACTTGATTGCATCGCTGAGCGAAGTACCGCCCCCAATCATGAGGGATGCAGGGTTAGAACCGTCGTTCAAATCCGCAGTGGACGCGCGGTTCAGGCGGCTGGTTCCCCGCACTCGTCCGGAGGCCCCTTCCCGCGTCGCGGCGGCGCCGGGAGACGGCTTTGCTTACGTAACGTTCAGCCCGCCGGTCTTCGAAGGCGGATCACCACTGCTGAAATACATCGTTCGAGCCTCGACGGGCGCCGAGGTTTCGATTTCAGCAGCAGATTTCGGCAGGATCTCATTTGTCCGCTTTCCGCACCTGCCGAACGACCAACCGGTCACCTTTACGGTGAAGGCCGAGAATGCACAGGGCGAGAGCGTAGCATCGTTGCCGTCGTTCCCCGTAACGCCTACAAGCAAGAAGGTCGCAGTGCTTCCTCCACCGTCCTCCCTCTCGATATTGCCCGGCGGCCACTGCAAGGTCAGCGTACATTTTCAAAGTCCGGGAGTCGCGCATCCCCATGCGGACAGGAGCCCGATCACGTCCTATCTTGTCACGATCGAACCCGCCAACCGCAAAGTGACGTTCACCGGTAGGAACGTGCTTACGCTTCAGGATGGCAAGGATACGACATTCAAGGTGATATCCGGACTTGCCCCGGGAACGTACACGTTTCGGGTCTCGGCTGTGAATGCGGCGGGGCCCGGAGCCCCGGTGACCAGCAGACCGGTTGCGGTGAAATAGCTCCACTTGACTTGTGGTTTACTTGATGCCGGAATCGCGCGCCGCAGGCCACTTGCGGCACGCGATTTCATCAGGAGGATCAGGGAAGAATCCGATAAAGGCCGCCGGTGTCACAAATGGCGGAATATCGAAAGGTAGATTTGCCGCCAAGACGGGTTATATGGTCCCAAAGCTCTTCACTTGCGGGGCCCGTGAATCTTGATCCTGGCTCGAACTGCAAACCAGATCCACATTTGTTAGCGGCAATCAGGAAGCGTAGAGAAATGACCAGAGGCCGACTTGGTTTTCACAATTATCTGGAGCGTGAGGCTGGTTGTATTCAGAGTTTTTCGCAGTCTGCCGGGAGACCGGCAAGGAGTAGTCGGTGGAAGTCCGACACGATGCGTTTCTGACTCTCCAGCAAATTCGGGGAGTGCGATTCAACACCAATCACCATATCATCAACCAGCGGAAATCAACTCGTGACATCAAATTCCACCAACGCAATCAACCGGAGAACGTTTGTCAAAGCCGCGGCAGGTACGCTCGCCGCCTCGGCAGTCACTTCCCTTTCCGCCCCAGTGCAGGCCGACGGCCAACAGGCCAGACGCCGCAAGCCCAATATCATCCTCATGATCTGCGATGACCTCGGCTCCGGAGATCTGCAGTGCTACGGCTCTGCGCTGAAGACTCCAAATCTCGACCGGATGGCCAGCGAAGGTGCGCGATTCACGCATTTCAACACCGCGCACCCTATCTGCTCTGCCTCCCGTGCCGCGCTGCTCACGGGCCGCTACTCCAGCCGCACGCATACCGGGGGTGCCTACGGTCCGTCCTCCAAGGATGGCACGGACCTGGATGAAAAGACTCTGGCCGACATCCTCAAGACAGTCCAATACAAATCCATGGCCATCGGCAAATGGCATCTGGGCTACCCGCCCCCATATCTGCCCACCAACCGGGGTTTCGACGCCTACTACGGTGTTCCCTGGAGTGTCGACATGGCTCCGCTGCCGCTGCTGCGCGACACAACCGTCACCGAGGCGGACGCCAACCGCGAGATGCTCACACCGCTCTACACTGACGAGGCCGTCAGGTTCATCGATGCGTCCGCGTCCGGCCCCGCGCCCTTCTTTCTGTACGTCGCCTTCTCCTATCCGCACGATCCGCCAACCGGCTCTCCACGGTTTCGCGGCCGCTCCGGGTTCGGGCGCCAGGGCGACGCCATCGAAGAGATCGACTGGAGCGTCGGCGAGGTTCTCAACGCCGTGCATCGCAACGGCCTCGACCGCGATACACTGATCTTCTTCACCAGCGATCACGGCCCGTGGTTCCAGGGATGCCCCGGGCCGCGCCGGGGCCGCAAGTCCACCGGGTTTGAGGGCGGCGTGCGCATTCCTTTCATCGCGCGCTGGACCGGCGCCATCCCCGCGGGAAGAGTCATCGACGAGTGGGGATCGAACCTCGATGTCGTGCCCACAGTCACCTCCATCTGCGGCGCAAGGCCCTCGCCCAATCCGCTCGACGGGCTGGACATCTCCGCGCTGCTGACCGGCAAGACCGATCGCATTAACCGGGATACCGTGCTGTACTTCGCGGTCTCGCGCGACCAGCAAATCCTGGAGTGTGCCCGCAAGGGCAATTGGAAGCTCCGTGTCTCGCAAAGAACCGGCGAGATTTACATCAACGACTGGCTCGGTGGTTCGTGCGCACCCGAGCGGCACTTCTTTCTGCCGCATCCGGAGTTGTACAACCTTGAGCGGGACCCGGCCGAGAGCTACGACGTGGCTGTCGATTATCCGGAGAAGGTCAAGGAAATCCAGCACGATATCGAAGCTACGATCCCGACCTTCCCTGAGAATGTGCAGAAAGCCTATGCGGAGATGAAGGCAAATCCAGGCAGCCACTACACGCCTGCCGGAGCCGCATCACGCCCCGGCGATATCAGCGTTCCGAACTGGATCTACATTCCCCCGTGGCGCCGCACTTAGCACCGTTGGCTGAAGCTCCGTGACGAAGCGGAGAGCCATGTCAACCTGTTATGTGGGGGGGAGTCCACTCATCGCGTGTCATTCCCTGCCCCCAAAACCTCCACTCTGTCCTTGCCTACGTTCCAGCCGGCTTCCTGCAGCTTGATGGTGATGCGTCGGTATCCATACCGACCAAATTGAGTGGCCAATGTATTGACGGCCCGGGTCAGTGCGTCTTTGTCATTCCGCTGTGTCGGGTTGTAACGGTCCCATTACTGAACAACTCACCTTGGACTGGGTTCAAGGCTGCGCAAAACGGGCAACTCCATTCACCTGGGCGCGCCGGCTGCAGACGATCCGGCCCTTCGCTAGATTCTGTCTCC
>JAJZCS010000003.1 GCA_021829055.1 Pseudomonadota bacterium | reverse complement strand
ATTGATATAAAAGGCGATGTCCTTGGTCGGGTTCTCACTCTCCAAGAAAAGCAGTTGGGCGGATATCAGGGACGCCACTTGGTCGAACACCTGGCCCGTCAAAAAAATGATCCGCTCCTTAAGGAGGCGCGAATAGATATCGTATGCCCGTTCACCGCGCGCGGTCTGTTCGACCACCATCGGCACGAGGTTGCTCATGTAAAAATCGACCGGATCCCGATCCATTCAACCACTCCCAATCAAATGGCGTCGCTCCGCCGCGCCTCGCAGCAAGTCACGTACCGTGCAATGCCATTCGTCACCACTGTAGCGCTGTTGCGGCTGCCGTCCAGCCCTGTCGTGTACGCCTCGTCAGGCCCCCTGACCGTCCACGTCTTCCATAAGTTCGGCGAACGTGACCTCCGTCTCCGTCACCTGCGCACGCTCGACAACATAATCAATCACCTTATCCTCGAAAATAGGACCGCGCAGCCGGTCCAATGCGCGTGGGTTTTTTTGATAGAAATCCATGATCTGCTTTTCCTGCCCCGGATAGCGCTGCAGCTCCGCCATCATTGCCCGGCGTACCTCCGACTCGCTGATCTCAATCTTGTTTAGCCGACCGATTTCGGCAACCAGAAGTCCGAGCCGAACCCGCCGATCCGCGATTGCCCGATACTCGCTGCGCAATGTCGCTTCGTCCTTTCCGGCGTCATCCGCATCCGATCGGCCCGCTTGACGTTCTGCTTCCACCTGCCGCCAGATCTCGGAGAATTCCGCTTCCACGAGGCTTTCGGGGACAGGGAACTTGGCCTGCTCCGCGAGTTGATCGAGCAGGGCGCGCTTCAGCTTCATCCTGCTCGCCCCGGCGCGAACGCCCTCCAGCCGTTCACGGAAGAATTTCTTCACATCTGCCAGTGACTCGAAACCAAGCTCTTCGGCAAACGCTTCGTTCAGATCTGGCACGCGCTTCCGCTTGAGCGCTTTCGCAGTTACCGCAAATTCGGCTGCTTTTCCGGCAAGATGCGTGGCCTGATAATTCTCGGGAAACGTTACCGAGATCGTACGATGTTCGCGAGGCGCGATACCGGCGATCTGCTCAACGAACCCGGGAATGAACCCCGCCGCACCAATCTCGATATCGACATCCGTAGCCGTCCCCCCCTCGAATGCCTCGCCTCCTATCGACCCGGCGAAATCCACGGTAATGACCTCGCCCTCCGCGACTGGACGCACCTCATCGAGATGCTCGGCCGTCGCACGCTGCTTAGCAAAGCCTTCGAGAGCCTCCTGAACCTCCTGCTCAGTTACAGGAGCCTTCAGCCGCGCCAACGTCAGAACGGTCAAATCCGGAATCACGATATCGGGAAGCACTTCCATCTCGACCTTGAACTCAAGGTCGGATCCGCTTCCCCGCTGCGTCACCTCGACCTTGGGCGAAACAGCAGGCCGCAGATTGCGCTCGGACAGAACCCTGTCTGTCGCCTCGTTCACCGATTCCTGAATGACCTCAGCATCGACTGCCTCCCCAAACCGCTTGCGAACCAGGTTCAGCGGCACCTTGCCGGGGCGAAATCCCGGGATTCGCATTGTCTTGGTCAACTCCGTGAGACGCTTGTCGCGCCGTTCCTGGAGGTCGGCACCGGAAACAGTCACGGTAAAGCCGCGTTTCAGCCCGTTGGTCAGGGTTTCGGTAACCTGCATCGCCAAGGAAATCCTTATCTTACTCGTATTCATTCAACCGGTAGCGGGCCTGCGGGCGGAGGGACTTGAACCCCCACGGCTTGCGCCACCAGAACCTAAATCTGGCGTGTCTGCCAATTCCACCACGCCCGCGCCAAGACATCGACGTGCCGCAAGGCATGATGCACAAGTCGCGCCGCTGTCCGGCGGGGGACTAGCGCGGATTGCCGGGCCGGGCAAGCATAGCCTGACACCCGCCGCGTTGGGCGGGTTCAGAACCCCCGTTGCCATCCGGTACCGATTATCTCCTACTCGTAACGAGATTAGTTCCCTGCTGCGGCCATTGCAACGGGTGAGCGAAGCCATCGTGCGGTTCCTGTCATCGGTTGTAGCCCAATAGCCAGCGCCGGCGAGCAGCCGGCGGAGCGAAGGGGCCCGCCCCCGCCCGGCGCCCGAGAGCCATCAGCCTCGGCCTACACGTCGCAGCCCTGCGCGGACTGCGGCTGCGTGGACAGACTCCCTCCGTCACAGACAAACTTCCGGTGCCGGTGGTGCGGCAACAGGATGCATGCCGATGGCAACGCGGTACGGAACATCGGGCGCCCCGTGCGTCGCCGGATCGGTTCCGTTTTCCAGTCAAAGCCGCCAGCCCTCGCTGAACGGGTGCGCCGGTCCAGCCCGCGAAGGGTGTTCAGCACCCGATCCGGCAGAAGGAATTCCACCGCCAACCCGCGATGGACCAATCCATGCCCCGGCGCGACGCCGCTTGCACCTCGGAGACCAAGGACAACGCCACTACCCGATCTTGGTGGCCGAATGAACGAATTCGATAGCGCCCACGCAACGATCAGGCGCTCTTGATCTCGATTTTCTTTTCGGGTTTTCGGGCCTCGGGTTTTTTCGGCAGCGTCACCGTAAGGACGCCTTTTTTGAAACTCGCTTCGATCCTGTCGGCGTCCGTGCCTTCCGGGAGGTCGAAATACCGTTCGAAGGAGCCGAAACGGCGTTCGTGAAGGTGATAGTTCTTCTCTTTCTCCTCCTTTTCCACGGACTTTTCGCCTTTGATCACGAGGCCGCCATTAGCCAAACTGACTTCAACGTTCTTTTCGTCGAAACCTGGCAGCTCCGCCGTAATCTCGTACGCCGCCTCCTTTTCCACGATGTCGACGGCCGGTTCTGCAGACCACGCAGCCTCGCGCCGCCAAAATGGCTCGACATTGAAAAACGAACGCCGCCATGGTCTTAGCCACGAGCTGCCATCGAAATCATCGAATAGCCGGTCAATCTCTTGACGGAGGGTATCGAACGGCCGCCAGAGTTGAGGCGCCGACGGCGTTCCGCCGCTTCCCGCCTTAACAGCAACTTTTCTTGATGGTTCAGGCATGGCCAACCTCCTTTTACGAATGCGAGCGCTGCCAAACTGAACCACGCGCGGCGAGGTTGCCTTGACCCAGATCAAGGAATTTCTCAGCGCCGTCGCTATCAACATTCCCTGGAGACTTTGGGAGTTTTTCACACTTCGCACGGGCTGTCCCGGGTAACTCTGACGCATGAGGCAATGGTTGCATGGCCCACAAGCAGGTTCTCTTCCGCTCCGCCGCCCGTGAAAAAATACTGCGAGGGGCCACGCAACTCGCCGATGCCGTGCGTGTAACCTTAGGGCCACGATCCAAATCCGTCCTGATCGAGAAAAAGTGGGGTGTCCCCATCGTTTGCAACGACGGAGTCACGATCGCCAAGGAATTCGATCTCAAGGATCCCGAAGAGAATCTTGGCGCACGCATGCTTCGTCAAGCTGCCGAGAAAACTGGCGACATGGTGGGTGACGGCACGAGCACGTCGACGATCCTTGCGCACGCAATCTTTGCGGACGGGGTTCGGAACGTCGTGGCCGGAGCCAGCGCGATAGACATCAAGCGGGGTCTCGATCGGGCCGCAAAGGCAGCCATTCAATCCTTGCACGGCTTATCGCGACCAGTGGCAACCCGAAAAGAAAAGAGCCAGGTCGGTACAATCTCGGCACACAATGACCCGGTGATAGGCGAACTGGTAGCCGACGCGATGGACAAGGTTGGTAATGAAGGTGTCATCACGGTCGAAGAATCCAAGACAACTGAAACGGTTCTCGACGTCGTGGAAGGCATGCAATTTGACCGTGGCTTTCAATCGCCCTATTTCATTACCAACCCCGAAGCGATGGAAGCTGTCTTGGAGGATTGCACCATCTTGCTTTGCGACAGGAAAGTCAGCGCGCTGAGTGACACCCTCCCCTTGCTTGAACAGATTGCAAAGTCGGGAAAGCCACTCCTCGTCGTGGCCGAGGATATCGAAGGAGAAGCGCTGGCTACACTCATCGTGAACCAAATTCGTGGCGTGCTCAAGAGTTGCGCAGTCCGCGCTCCAGGTTTCGGCGATCGCCGGAAAGCGATGCTTCAGGATATCGCGACACTAACAGGTGGCCAGGTGATTTCGGAGGAGTTGGGTCTCAAGCTTGATCATGCGACGTTAGCGCAGTTGGGGAAAGCACGACGGGTTGTCGTCGACAAGGACAGTACAACCATTATCGGGGGCGCTGGCGACCGTGCGCAAATCAACGCACGGGTCGAGCAGGTCCGCCGCGAAATCGACAAGAGCACGAGCGCTTATGATCGGGAAAAGCTACAGGAGCGACTGGCAAAGCTGGCTGGTGGTGTCGCCGTGATCCGCGTGGGAGCGCCATCAGAAGCCGAAATGAAGTCCAAAAAGGAAGCTTTTGACGATGCCATCAGCGCTACCAAGGCAGCTGTTTCCGAAGGTATCGTTCCGGGTGGTGGCCTCGCACTATTACGCAGCATTGCCGCCGTCGCACAGGAAGAAGCCAAATGTGACGGCGATGAACGGACCGGAGTACAGATCTTGAAGCGCGCGCTCGAGGCGCCAACGCGCCAAATCGCCGAAAATTCCGCTGTGGATGGGGGAGTTGTCGTCGCCCGTATGATGGAAGGCACGGACAACCACGGCTTTGACGCTGGCCGCAAGGAATTTGTCGATCTCTTTGAAGAGGGTATTATTGATCCCACCAAGGTCGTACGCGTTGCGCTCGAAAATGCCGTATCGGTTGCCAGCACCTTGTTGCTGACGGAAGCGACAATGACAGAGATTCCTGAGGCTAAAAGAGAGTCGGCGTCCCCCGAAGCGGAGATCGGGGTGTAACACCGTGTCAACGCCCATTTTTTCTCTGCCTGACACAAGCCCTTCCGGCCGAACACGAAGCCACCATCCGACCAGCCGGACGGTACGGTGACGATGGTTGAGCAAAACCCGGGGACGCCAGACGCCCTGCTTGCTGCGGCCAGCTTCACAAACACGCGGCTACGCAATTTTGCCGGGACGGCGATTGTGTTTGCTAATTCTTTCCGTTCAATGGTTGTTGTCTCAGAAATACCGCCAGAATGGCACCCACGGTCCCCGCTGAAGGGGACATGGCAATGCCATGGACGCGTGTCGTGCGACCGCCGTTCATTTCTGGCACGTTAGAATCGCGTGGACAACGGAGTGGAATATGAATGAATCCGGAGATGTCAAAGCTGCCAACTCAACTGAAATTCGGGCAATAATCGGTCAATGCGATGACGATCTTGTCATGCAAATTCTTGGCGTGGGCGGAGCATATGACGAAGTGCTGGAAGCGTACACGTGGCTGATGTCGGACGACTATTTGCATCGCAGACTGCATCGCTCGCCTGGTGGCCGGGCAGCTCAAATCTTCGAGATCCTTGAAAGCGCGTTGCCGGAACCAGAGCGCCGTTGATGGCCGGCAATTCATTTCCGGGATCGGCGCCGTCTGCGATTTCTACGGCATACTGACATGCGGCGTGATGCCGATCTGTCCGCCCACCTCGTCACGCTTCAGGACGTTCTTGGCCAGATGGACAGATTTGGGGACGCTCCTGCCGTTCTCCACATGGCGGGGAAGAATGAGGAAGCCCGAACCACGTTCGCGGAATTGTCGATGGCCGCCCAAACGTTTGCGGAGCATTTAAGAGAACATCCGTCCTCCCGACGCAAAGTCGTCGGCCTTCTCGCGCCGAGCAGTCTGGCCTGGATCCAAGCGTTTTGGGGCATCATTGGGGCAGGGCGAGCCGTTATGCCAATTGATTGGCACGCAAGTCACGATGACATCGCGCACATGATGGAGGTCGCCAGTTGTGATATTATACTGACACCCGGCTCTCAGGTCGAACGCATCCAGGCAATCCATAAGGGTCTCAAGATCATTGATCTCGACGCAATCGCATCCGAGGTCGCGCAACGGCCGGATCAGGTGCCTGTACTCTGGACTCCGCGTCCGCCTCTGCCCCGGCCGGGGGATATCGCGGTTCTCGCCTTTACGTCAGGAACGACAGGTTTGCCCAAAGCAGTTCCTCTCACCCATGCGAACCTTCTTTCGAATATCAATGCTCTGTCGCACGAAGGTTTTATTGGTGAAAATGACCGTGTGTTGATACCTTTGCCGCTTCACCACATCTATCCCCTTACGGTAGGACTTCTGACGGTTTCCTCTTGTGGAGCCGGCATCGTGCTTCCGTCTGGCCTGAGTGGACCGGAACTGGTAACGGCACTGCAGCGGTACCGTGTAACCGTTCTTTTGGGCGTGCCACGCCTGTATAATGCGCTCGCTGACGGAATCCTCCGCGCCGCCGCCGCGCAGCCGCCTTTGACGCAATCTATGTTCTCGGCCTTGTTGTCTTTATCGCGCCTTGCTCAACATCGGCTGGGGTGGCCGCTCGGTCGTTGGCTGCTTCGTTCCGTGCATCGGCAATTTGGCGGCCACCTGCGGCTGATGGTTTGTGGCGGCGCGGCGCTTCCGGCAGATATCGAAACAGGTCTTACGGCGTTTGGCTGGGAGGTGCTAACGGGGTATGGATTGACGGAAACATCACCGATACTAACATTCAGCCGTATTGGCCACGCTCGTGTTGGCTCTGCTGGTCAGGCGTTGCCTGATGTCAGCCTGCGCATCGCCGATGCAGACCCATCCGGTGTCGGCGAAATTGAGGCGCACGGAAGCAGCGTGTTTGCAGGTTACTTGGATGACGACGCAGCGACACAGGCGGCTTTCACGCCAGACGGATGGTTTCGAACCGGCGATCTCGGCCGACTTGATCGCGACTCCTATCTATTTGTTATTGCCCGCCGAACCGAAACGATCGTGCTATCGAATGGAAAGAAGATCTATCCTGAGATCGTGGAAGCCGCATATTCGGAAAATCCCTTGATCCGCGAAATCGGCCTGTTGGGGATGATGCAAGGCCTGGTCGCGCTGGTTGTTCCAAACGAAGAAATTGCCCGTGATGCCGGGGCGATCCGGCTGGAAGGATTGGTCAGGGACGCTCTGAACAAGCGCGCGAGGACTTTGCCGCCTCACCTCAGACTGACCGGCTTTTCGGTCACGCGTTCGCCACTGCCGCGGACCCAGCTCGGCAAACTTCGGAGGCATTTATTGCCTGCACTCTACGCTGCCGCGCATAGCCCACCAGCCAGGCAGGAAGGCACGCCAATGGCGCCAGCGGATAACGCATTGCTGGACGACGCAAGGAGTGCCAGGTTGTGGCGATGGCTACAAAGCCGTTTTCCCGATCATTCGATCGATCTTGAAACGAGCCCACAACTCGATCTCGGAATTGATTCGCTAGGATGGATCGACCTCACGTTAGCCCTCCAACGCGAATGCGGTATTTCTCTTACCGAGCGGCAGATCGCCCGCGTTGTGACGTTGCGCGACTTGCTTCGGGAAGCGATTCAAGCGCCAGCAACCTCGGAAAACCCGCCGGTCGTTGTAGAAAGCGAAACGCGCTGGCTCGAGGATTATGGCTTCAGTGTTCGTGTTCTCCGTAGCGTGGGCGAAGCGTTTGTGCGTGCCGTGATGCGTTCTTTTTTCAGGCTGCGCGTGGTGGGACAGGAGTCACTACCACCCAAGCCCTTCCTTCTCTGTCCCAATCACGTGAGCTATCTTGATCCTTTCGCGCTCGCGGCCGCGCTGTCACATCAACAGCTTCAGGACGCATATTGGGCGGGATGGACAGGGCTTTTGTTCAATACACCTTTGCGACGCCTTTTCAGCCGAGCTGCCCAGATTGTGCCCATCGATCCCGACCGAAACGTGGCCCAGGCTCTTGCCCTTGGCGCTTCCGTGTTGGCTCGCCAGCGAACCCTCATCTGGTTTGCCGAAGGCGGGCTCAGCCCTGATGGTTCCTTGCAAACCTTCCTGCCTGGAATCGGCGCCTTGTGGCTTGAGCATCCGGTCGCCGTGGTCCCGGTCTTCATCAGCGGCACAAACGTCGCGTTGCCGCCAGGCACACGCTTCCCCCGGCGAACGCAAATCACGATCCGTTTCGGAAAACCAATTGACCCTGCCCGGCTGGCTGGTGGTCCGGCAGGACGTGCGGGCCAGCAGCATATCGCGGATGTTATCCGCGACGCCGTTGCGCGCCTTGAACCGAACCCGAGCGAACCTTGATCCGCGGATTTCCTCGCGGCAGTCTGCGCAGCGGTGCCTGACGTCAACGCAGGCATCGGGTGCCGCAGGCAAACAGCATCTGCCATTCCCGCTCGCAGCGCAGGCACTGGCTCTCATGGCTTATCTGCCTGCCGCCTTCTCCGTAAAGGCTGCGCGTTTTCCGGTAAACAGAGTCCACCTGGTGAGCGCTGTACGACCTTCGAGCATCGAGCAGCAGATCGGTGGCCAGTCCCGGGACCAGGGCAATGTACGTCTGTCGATTACGTATCGAGGTCTGGGCATCATTGCCGCCTTTTGCCAGCAAAAAGGCCGTGGTTTTGCCCACGGCCTTTTCGAAGTTCTCAAATAGGCGACCTTGGTTTAGAAATCCATGTCGCCCATGCCGCCCATGCCAGCGCCAGCGCCAGCCGGGGCCGGCTTCTTCTCAGGGCGCTCGGCGACCATCGCTTCGGTCGTGATCAACAGGCCGGCAACCGAGGCTGCATCCTGCAGCGCAGTCCGCACAACCTTGGTGGGGTCGATGATGCCAGCCTTGACCAGGTCTTTGAACTCGCCGGTCTGGGCATCGTAGCCCCAGCCATAGTCATCCTTGTCGAGCACCTTACCTGAAATGACTGCGCCGTCTTCTCCAGCATTCTCCGCGATCTGACGCAGCGGGACGAGGATCGCCTTGCGCACAATGTCGACACCGAACCGCTGGTCGTCATTGTCGGCCTTGACCTTGGTCAGCGCAAGCGACGCGCGCGCCAGAGCCACGCCACCACCTGGTACGATACCTTCCTCGACAGCGGCGCGTGTCGCATGAAGCGCGTCATCCACGCGGTCTTTGCGCTCTTTCACCTCGACCTCCGAGGCCCCGCCAACGCGGATCACCGCGACGCCACCAGCGAGTTTGGCCAAACGCTCCTGCAGCTTCTCGCGATCATAATCCGAGGTTGTTTCCTCGATCTGCGCACGGATCTGGTTGCAGCGGCCAGTAATGTCGGCCTTTTTGCCAGCGCCTTCGACGACAGTGGTGTTTTCTTTCTCGATCAGCACCTTCTTCGCCCGGCCCAGCATGCCCAGCGTCACGCTTTCAAGCTTGATTCCAAGGTCTTCGCTGATCACCTGACCACCCGTCAGGATGGCGATGTCTTCAAGCATCGCTTTACGGCGATCCCCGAAGCCAGGAGCCTTGACCGCAGCAATTTTGAGGCCTCCACGAAGCTTGTTTACCACCAGCGTGGCCAGAGCTTCACCTTCGACATCCTCGGCAATGATCAACAGAGGCTTGCCGGACTGCACGATCGACTCAAGCAGGGGCAGCATCGGCTGGAGCCCGGAGAGCTTCTTCTCGTGGATCAGAATGTACGGGCTATCAAGATCGGCAACCATCTTTTCCGGATTGGTTATGAAATACGGCGAAACGTAGCCCCGATCGAACTGCATGCCCTCGACGACATCGAGTTCGGTCTGGATGCCTTTCGCTTCCTCTACCGTGATCACGCCTTCGTTGCCGACCTTCTGCATTGCCTCGGAAATCATCTTGCCGATTTCGACCTCGCCGTTGGCGGAGATGGTGCCAACCTGCGCAGTTTCGGTCGGATTGTTGATCCTTTTGGTACGCTTCTTCAGCTCTTCGACAACTGCGGTGACCGCCTTGTCAACGCCCCGCTTGAGGTCCATCGGGTTCATGCCGGCGGCCACAGCCTTGACGCCTTCACGGACGATAGCCTGAGCCAGGACAGTAGCAGTGGTGGTACCATCGCCTGCAATATCGTTGGTCTTGCTGGCGACTTCGCGCACCATCTGCGCACCCATGTTTTCAAACCTGTCAGAAAGTTCGATTTCCTTTGCGACCGTCACACCGTCCTTGGTGATACGCGGAGCGCCGAAGCTCTTTTCGAGAACGACGTTTCGCCCCTTAGGACCGAGAGTGACTTTCACCGCGTTAGCGAGGAGGTCAACGCCACGCAGCATGCGCTCACGGGCGTCGGCCGAAAAACGGACGTCTTTAGCAGCCATAATCTGTGTTCCTTTAACGAAATCGGATGGGGGTTCGACGAAGGATCAGGCGGCCTTCTTTTTGGCCGCACTGCCCTCGATGATGCCCATGATGTCGGACTCTTTCATGATCAGCATCTCTTCACCGTCAATTTTGACTTCGGTGCCGGACCATTTTCCGAAAAGAATATGATCCCCAGCCTTGACGTCGAGCGTCACAAGCTGACCCTGCTCATTGCGGGCGCCCGGGCCCACTGCAATGACTTCGCCTTCCATTGGCTTTTCCTTGGCAGTGTCGGGGATGATGATGCCGCCGGCGGTTTTTTCTTCGGCATTCAGCCGACGAACCACCACACGGTCGTGCAGAGGACGGAATTTCATCTGGATCGCTCCTGACATTAGTCTGTTGCAAACATAAAACTCAGCAGCGACCGACCCGAAAGCGGCACCGGACGCTGCTAGCACTCTCACTCAGAGAGTGCCACTCAAATAGAATTGACAGGCCGCCGAGTCAAGATTCAGCAGCAGACCGGTTTATCGAGTGATAAAGTGCTGAAATAGATAATTTTTTTATTGAACTGCCTTGTCAAGATCGTGCCATCTTGGTGCCAGGCGGCTCGCCGCCGCTCAACCTGGAGTCATTCAAACCGACGGGATTCATGATGGAGCTTGCACGCCAAATTCGGGACTATCGGCTAACAACCGCTGAGATTCTATATCACCTGCCGGACCATCCCGGTGTTTTGCAGGCATATATCTGGCAAGATCTAGATTTAGCGCCCTCCTATCCTGCACTCCATCGTTTTCTGGATTTCTGGTCGCGAAGCCTCGAAGGACGCCTTCACTCGGTGCGTGTCGCGTCGGCAGACCTGATTACGCCAGGCGAATGCCGCCACGGAACAATTATGACGCTGCAATAACGTTCGGCAACGGCGTAAACGCCTGCGGACACCCGGCGCGAGACAAGACGCTCCTTTCGCTTTCCCGCCTACACCCCCGATTTGGGGTGCCCAGGAAAGCGACCTGGCGCCACGCAACGCATCGGTTATTCCTCGATCAGAAAAGTCTTCCGGAAACGCGTTTGCTCCCGCTGAGCATTACCCGGCGGCCCGTGCAGCGCCGATCCCCGACCCGACAATGACGGATTGGTCATGAAATAATCATGAGCGGAAATTGCCTTGCGCCCATGGTGCTGCTTGTGCCAACGACCTTCACCGTCGAGTATCCACGCGTTCGTGTTGTCCTGCAGATTGACAACCATAATCTGATCCAGAACCTGAGCGTGGACGGTGGGATTATGGATCGGTACAAAGGTTTCGATCCGCCAATCGAGATTGCGGACCATCCAATCGGCGCTTGATATAAACACCTTGTTGTTCCGCGATGGCATTTTTGCCTCGTTCGCGAAAACGGCGATCCGCGCATGCTCAAGGAAGCGTCCAATGATGGACTTGACCGTGATGTTCTGTGACAGTCCCTGAACCCCTGGGCGAAGGCAGCAGATCCCCCGAACCACAGCATGGATGGGCACACCGGCGCATGACGCCTCGTAAAGTCGGTCGATTAACTGTTCATCGACCAGCGAATTCAGCTTTAGCCAGATCCCCGACGGTCGCCCGCTCCGTGCCGCAGCAATTTCAGCATCAATGAGCGCCTCAATCGTCTTACGTGTTGTCAGCGGACTGAAAGCAAGCTGTTCCATCCGCTCCGGCCGGGCGTAGCCGGTCATGTAGTTGAACAATCGCGCTGCGTCGCGCGTGAGCTCCGGATCCGTGGTGAAAAACGATAGATCGGTATAGGTTCGCGCCGTAATCGGGTGATAATTGCCGGTACCAAAATGCGCATAGGCGCGCATGGCATTGCCCTCGCGGCGAACAATTAATGACAGCTTCGCATGCGTCTTCAAGCCAAGAAAACCATAGACCACCTGAACACCCGCTGCCTCCAGTGTCCTCGCAAGGCGGATGTTTGCCTCCTCGTCGAAGCGCGCCCGCAGTTCGACCATCGCCATCACGCTTTTTCCAGCTTCTGCCGCCTCGATCAGCGCACCAACGATCGGTGAATCCCGACTGGTTCGGTACAGCGTTTGCTTGATCGCGACCACATTCGGATCAGCGGCTGCCTGGCGCAGGAACTGGACAACCACGTCAAAGCTCTCAAACGGGTGATGAACGATGATGTCCTTGTTGCGAATCGCTGCAAAGCAATCGCCCCCGAAATCACGAATCCGCTCGGGAAAACGGGGCGTGTACACGGGAAACAGAAGATCGGGCCGGTCCTCGACAATCATCTCCTTCAAGTCGACCAGGCCAAGGAATCCGGCCTCGACAATTGTCTCGTCGTCAGGTGCCTCAACCTCCTCGATGACAAGAGCACGAAGGCTGTCAGGCATTCCCGCCGCCAGCGTCAATTGAATGACAACGCCTCGCCGCCTGCGTTTCAGCGCCGATTCGTAGGACTGCACCAAATCCTCGGCTTCCTCCTCGAACTCCACATCGGTATCGCGGATCACCCGGAAGAGGCCCGAACCGGCCAGTTGAAAGCCAGGGAAAAGATGGTCAAGGAACAGCTCGACCAGGTCTTCCAGCAGAACGAAACGGATCGGCACCGGCCCGCTTTCCTGCGGCGGCGGAGGCAGCCGAATGAAGCGTCGAATCTGCGCAGGCAAAGGGATAAGCCCACGCATCGCGCCGCCATCTGCCTCGCGCACCAGCCGGAGCGCTAGTACCAGCCCCATGTTCGGAACAAAGGGAAATGGATGAGCCGGGTCGATCGCGAGCGGCGTCAGTACCGGGAACACCCGCTCCATGAAGTAATAATCGAGAAAACCCCGCTCTTCATGCGTCAGTTCGGCTGGCGTTACGATGCTGATCCCGATTGAATCCAGCTCTCGCCGAAGCTTTGTAACGGCACGCTGTTGCCCGGCAAGCAAATCACGGGCCCGGGCATTCATGGCGGCAAGTTGCTGACCCGGCGTCAGGCCATCGGAGGAGAGGGCAGCCACACCGGCCCGCACCTGCCCGATCAGCCCCGCAACACGAACAGAATAAAACTCGTCCAGGTTAGACGCGCTGATCGAAACAAAGCGCAGGCGCTCAAGCAAGGGAAACCGCTCATCCTCAGCCGCAGCCACGACACGAGCATTGAAATCAAGCCAGGAAAGCTCGCGGTTGAGAAACCGGCCCGACTCATGCCGAATCGCCGGCTCGGCTTCTTCACTCACTGCCGCGAGCGGAACAGCGTCTTGGTTCATGACCCGATTTTACAGCAATCTGCATGCGTTTACAGAGGTAATTGTGCGTCGCTGGCAGAACGTTCAGTTGGCTGGTCGCACCCCGGCGTGCCACCCGGCTCGAAAAGATCGCCCAACGCCGCCTCGGCGAGCCGGCGTGTTGGCCGTGCCGCATGCGCCATCGTCGTTCGGTCGAGTCGCGCAATCGCCTGATGCAGCACGTCCGGTCGACGTGGCAGACGCGCCAGCAGGTAGCGGCGCAAACCGTCGCTGAACGTCATCTGCCGCGCCGCCGCAAGTCGCCGGAATAGTGCATCGAGCAGCGCATCCTCCGGTGACCCGATGCCAATCGTGAGGCTTGCATGCAGCCGGCTGGCAAGATCGGGTGGCCCGATCTCCAGCCGTGCCGGTGGTATTCGGCACGTCAAAAGAGTCATCCGGCCTAGCGCCTGGGCAAGGTTGAGGCAAGCAAGCAACGCCAGCGGGTCGATGACCGCGTCGATATCCTCAATAACGATATCGCATGCCGGCGGCTCGATCGGCGCCCGCAACGTCGTGGCAGACAACAGCAACGCGCCTCGCGTTGCCGCCCAGACCGCGGCCAGGTGCGATTTACCGCTGCCTTCAGCCCCCCAGAGAACAAGCCGCCCATTGACCCAGGTTTCAGGATTCGCCAAGGCCGCGCGAGCCATCGCATTTGATTCTGCCTCAATGAAATCCTCGCGCGCAAAAACTTCCGGCTCCACGAATGGCAGGATCAGCTGCCGCGCCTTCGTTATCGTCCCGATCATCGACATCTGATCACCCGGGTCGCTCACAACGACACGCGGGGTGGGTCAAGGTAAAGCGAGCTCTGCTGGTAACGCCTGATCCAGAACCGCGCGAGTACGCCGAGTGTCGCTGTGACGGGCACTGCCAGCAGAATACCGAGAAAACCAAACGTCTCCGCGCCGGCAAAGAGCGCGAAAATGACCCAGACGGCCGACAGACCGAGCCGGTCGCCGAGAAAGCGCGGCGCCACAACGTAGTCATTCAGCAGCTGACCGGCCACGAAAATCAGTCCAATGATTAGTATGTGATCGATCCCGTTGAACTGCCCGATGGCAAGCACGATGGACGAGAGCGCTCCCACAATCGTGCCCACGTAAGGGATGAATGACAGAATTCCGGCTACAAGCCCAAGCACGAGTCCCAAATTGAGTCCCGCCGCGCTCAGCGCAATCGAATAGAAGGCTGCTAGAAACAGGCAGCAAATCGCTTGGCCGCGTAGCCACGCATTGAGGATCCGGCTGATGTCGTTCGCAAGCTCGCGAACAACAGCTTCCTGGGCCCGAGGAAGCAAGGAGTCCAGGCGCGCCATTGCCAGCGGCCAGTCGCGCAACAAATAAAACCCGATGATAGGCGTGACAATCACGAGCGTGAGAATGTTGAACAGCGCAAATCCCGTGCCAAGCAAACGTCGGGCCGTGTCAGCGATGAACCCCATGGCGGCTCCAGCTTCGTCGGCTACCAGGGCCTGAAGCTTGTTTGAAATCATGCCAGGACCAAGAATCTTTTGCAGCGCGCTAATCTCATGCACTGCAAAACTCTGGAGTCCGGTAACCATCTGCGGCACCTGCGAGGAAAGCAGGCGAATCTGGGCAGAAGCGAGCGGATAAAGCAACAACAGGCTCAGCAGGATGAAGGTCACGAGAGCGACCAGCATCAGGATCGCTCCGAGCCACCGCGGCATACCAAGGCGTGCCAGCTTCGAGACCGGCGGGTCGAGAAAATATGCTATCCCGGCAGCCACAACAAAAGGAAGTAAAATGCCGGCAAACAGGCGCAGGAATAGCCACACGGCAAGCAATCCAACCAGAATTGCTGCCACACGCTGCCAGGACGGCAGGCCGTACGGAACTGTTGAAACCGCTGGCGGCTGCCCAACCGTTCGTGTCGGTTCGGTCATACTGGGGTCCCTCTCAGGCAAGACGCGCTCCCCTTAGCACATACCCTGCCCCTGAAATCATTGTGGTGGCGGCTACGAAAACGACGCAGACTTGGGCCGCTTCAGGGAGCCATGGCATCGAGTCATGGAACAGCCTGTTGGCGTCAAGCATCGCAACCGCCACCAGTACGAGCTGGGCCGCGGTGTTCAGTTTCGAGATCAGCAGCGGCTTTATGATCACTGCCCGGCCAAGGAGCCGCAACACCACAATTCCACCCACAATGATGAGATCCCGAAACACGACCAAAATCGCCAACCAAACAGGCAACCGGCCGATTGCGGCCAGGGTTACGAACATCGAGATTAACAGCAGTTTGTCTGCGACCGGGTCGAGCACAGTGCCAAGAGCCGTTACCCCTCGCTTTCGCGCCAGAGCGCCGTCCAGCGCATCGGTCAGTCCCGCTATGATGAACAGGGCGGCCGCCATTCCCAAGGCATGCCGCAAAACCAGCCAGACCGCCACCGGCACCGCACAGATCCGGCCGAATGTCAGTGCGTTCGGCAAATTGATCACGTCACCAGCAATCGTCCGCGCAGCGGGCGTGGCATTCAGACCTTCTGGCATCCACGTACTTTCAGGTGGGTGCAGTTGCGCCGCTCGACGAGCCATGGTGATAGACAGGCATGAACGGCAACCCGTGTAGCGGCATTTCTCAAAAATGACAGCGGCGCGGATCCCATAAGATCTGGCAATAGCGCATCGGAGGTACGCATGACCAGCAGCGAGGACCGGGGAGGACTCACCTACCGCGATTCCGGCGTTGACATTGAGGCTGGCGATGCGCTGGTGGAGGCGATCAAGCCTTTGGCAAGAGCAACGGTTCGTCGCGGCGCGATCGGCAGCCTGGGCGGGTTCGGCTCTCTTTTTGACCTGCGAGCGGCCGGCTTCACTGACCCAATTCTGGTTGCGACCACAGATGGTGTCGGTACGAAGCTTCGTCTTGCCATCGAAACCGGGATCCACGACACCGTCGGCATCGATCTGGTTGCGATGTGCGTTAACGATCTCATCGTACAGGGTGCAGAGCCCCTCTTCTTTCTGGATTATTTTGCCACGGGCCATCTTGATCGAGCTATCGCGACACGGGTGATCGCCGGTATTTCCGAGGCCTGCCGCCAAGTGGGATGCACTCTCAGCGGCGGAGAAACCGCGGAGATGCCGGGTATGTATCACGGCAACGATTATGATCTGGCAGGCTTTGCGGTCGGCGCCGTCGAGCGCGATAAGATCCTTCCCGACCGGGTACTGCCGGGCGATATATTACTTGGACTGCCGAGCACGGGCGTTCATTCCAACGGCTTCTCCCTTGTCCGCCGCATCATCGACTCAGCAGGTCTGAACCTCGACGTCTCCGCACCGTTTTCACCCCACCAGACTCTTGGCGCGGCGTTCATGCAACCAACAGCGCTCTATGTTCGCCCTGTTCTCGCAGTTGCGCGCGCGGGGATGTTGCGTGCAGCCGCGCACATTACCGGCGGCGGCCTGCCAGGCAATCTCCCACGAGTCTTGCCGCAGTCGTGCACTGCAGAAGTCACGGAATCGTGGCCTGTGCCTCAAATATTCCATTGGCTGGCGCGGACCGGCTGCGTCGACAGCATGGAAATGCTGCGGGTTTTCAACTGCGGTATTGGTATGGTCCTGGTTATTCGCGGCACGGATGTCGCGGCCTCCACGGCGATTCTTGAGAGCGAAGGCTTCCCACCCGTCATGCTTGGTCGTGTCGTGGATCGCGATAGCTCTGCCGCCGTGCGTATCCCGCACGCCGCCGGGTTGTTCCGATGAAAACCCGGACGGGTATTCTCATCTCCGGCCGCGGATCCAACATGGCATCGTTGATTCATGGTGCCGGGCAGCCGAATTACCCTGCGGAGATCGCGATTGTAATTTCGAACCGCCCCGATGCTCCCGGGCTGGCCATCGCACGCAAGCACGGAATTCGCGTCGAGGTAATTGCGAATGCTGCTTATGGAGCCGACCGTGGCGCGCACGAGGCAGCGATTGATACGGCGCTACGCAATGCCGATTGCACGATAGTCTGCCTCGCCGGCTATATGCGCCTGCTCACGCCGTTCTTCGTCCGCCGCTGGGAAGGCAGCATGTTAAACATCCATCCTTCGCTGCTACCCGCATTTCGCGGCCTCAACACTCACGCTCGAGCGCTTGCGGCGGGCGTCAAGATTCATGGTTGTACGGTGCACCTGGTCACCGAAATAATGGACGAAGGGCCGATTCTTGCGCAGGCGGCAACGCCCGTCTTGCCGGATGACACCGAAGCATCCCTCGCCGAGCGAGTACTGGCGCTGGAACACAAAATCTACCCAACAGCGCTGGCCTGTCATGCCTCTGGAAGGCCATTGCCGCCGCCAAACAAAGTCAGGTCGCTGATCAACCCTTGCATTTCCTGATAAGGCGCCATATTGATAACGCGTTCACGTTCCCGTGTATTTTTCGTATATACAATTCCGTGGTCGTGAATGGGGCAACGAAGCAAGCAAGAAAAAGGGGTAGACGGATATGATGGCAGAGAGCGAATCCCCGAATAAAGCGCCAATGGTTCTTGAAGAGTTGGACACAGATCGCCAGCAATCGTGGAGCGTGTTTACGCGCCTCATCGTGATTACGGCGGTTGGCCTGGTTGTTACTCTCCTCCTGATCGCCGCTTTCACTGTCTGGCGCTGAAATTCGGCCCCTCGGTCTGGCGGTGCAGGCCATGCGGATAAGATTCAACAATGACCCGGCGGCGGGTTTGGATTGTCGGGATGAGGCCGGCAATATCTTTTGCAGCCTCGATCATGATCACGCCGCTCATTCCTGGCAAAACCCTTTGACCAAGGCGCTCCATCACTTCAGCGCTGCGCAGGAGGGAACGAAGCCGGAGCGGTGGGACGTACACGGCCGAGCCGCGCCGCTCAACCTGGAACATTACAGCCTTTAGCAGGTCTTCAAGTTGCAGGGCGGTATACGGCTGGCCGTACCCGAATGGTGTGCGTTGCAGGTAAGCCCATATTGAAGCCCGGTTCGGCACAATCACGACCAGCCGCCCCGCTGGCGCCAGGATACGCCATATTTCGCGTAACATCCGGCGGGCGGAGTCGGCGTGTTCCAGACCATGGACAACCAGCACCCGGTCAACGCTGAGATCGGCGATCGGCAGGGCATCTTCGTCGGCTGTCGCTGTTATAGTGGCACCGTAGCGCGGCCTATGCGCGTGCCATAATTGGGATGGTATGATTGAAATCGTGCGAGTCACCTGCAGCCGCCACAGATCGAGGTAGGGGTTCGGATAGCCGAGCCCCAGAATATTCTCTGTCGAGAGCGCTGGCCAAAACTCGCGCAGCTTTCTCCGGACCAGTCGCGAGGTCGCAATTCCAAGGGCGGTGCGGTAGAAGTCCGCGAAATCGGTCGCATTTGCCGTCATGACATTGCTATACCACCGACATGAACGAAACTAACGACTAAAAGTAAGGATAACACCATGACCATCGCCATCGAACGTATCCCGATGCTCGCCGACAACTACTCCTGGAGACTTATGGAGTCGTCAAGCGGCGCGATCGCCATTATCGACCCCGCCGAAGCTGAACCGGCGGCCGCAGCCGTCGATCGGGCCGGCAAGCGTCTCGACCTTGTACTTCTGACTCACCATCATGACGACCACACCGCTGGCGCTTCAACGCTCGCCGAGACATACGGCGCAAAAATAGTTGGTAATGCCGCGGATGCCCACCGCCTTCCCAAACTCAGCATCGCCTTGCGCGACGGTGAAACCATTCCATTCGGCACCAGCCAAATTCGCATGATTGATACCCCCGGTCATACCGTTGGCCATGTGGCCTATCTCATTGGCGACACGATCGCGGTCTGCGGCGACACGCTGTTCAGCTTGGGGTGCGGCCGGATGTTCGAGGGAACGCCCTCACAGTTTTTTGCCAGCTTACGCAAGCTGGCCTCTCTTGATCCCGCCACAACCCTACTGTGCGGCCACGAATACACGCTGTCGAATGCTGCGTTCGCCCTGTCAGTCGATCCGACCAACTCGACGTTGCAAGCTCGAGCAGCGGAAGTCGAACGGCTGCGTGCCGCAGGTCAACCGACCTTGCCAGTCCTGCTCAGGGATGAGCTCGCGACGAACCCCTTTCTTCGGGCCGAAAGCCCCGAAGCCTTTGCCCGGTTGCGGGCAGCCAAGGACAAATTCTGACGCGTAGGCTTTAGCGCAGCTGACGATAAGGGGCCGTCAACCGGATCGGGTGAACGCTCGGTGCCATAGCCACCTCGGTCCGGGCCGACCGGTCAGCAACGGTCAGCGCCCCCGGGGCCCGATCATAGATGAAGCCATACGTGGGATAAGGCGCGCCGAAGCCCTCGTTTCCCAGAGCAACGCGAACCTCGCTCCAATTATTGTCGGGCGAGACGTCGATGACCGGCACATCCAGACTAACACGATCCGGTAGCCAATTAGCTTGGTCAACCAGGATTTCCCGGCTGTTTAGAACCGCCGCCACCACAGCGACATGGCCGAGCCGAATCCTGCTGCTTGATCGAAAAACGAGAACCGCACCGCGACTGGGTCGAATGCCACGCGCATAGCGCCCGGCAGCCTCGGCCCACCACAAGAAAGCATCACCGACGAGGTCAATGTGCGACACATCCCGGGCGTAGGGGACGCACCAGAGATACTGACCGGCCGGGGCGTAACGCCGATCGACCGCCCGCGGCATCTGGATATCTGTCGCATAGTGTTCAGGGCGCCTGTATACAGCCTTGTGGTCGTCAACAAAGCCGTCAGCCCGCTGCCGCGGTCCACGATCCTTAATCGCGACCCTCGCGAGAAGTCGGCGCTCCACCGCTCTGGCGATGTGAGAACGAGGCACCCAGTGATGGACCACGCCTTTTCGCGCGGTTACCCGAGCCGTGACACGATGCAGAGGGTGAGCATAATTGTGTGCCGTCATTTCCGCATGACCGCTACGCGCGCATAACAGCACACCTATCCCAAAAACCGCCAAGGGACGCAGTCGTTTTGCGATCCGGCTCGAAGCCATCCAAATCCCTTCCCAGACGATTCAGCACGGACATCAATTAAAGAAGCATGCCCGACCAATCACTTACGCACAGAGGCCTCCGGGATGGGCGCAACAGCCGACCCGAATCTTCTGCTCATCGGCGAGCCCTCCAAACCTCAACCGATGCGTTGCTGTTACGGCGGCATTGCAATCTAGACAAGGCATGATTGCGATAAAAATATCACGTTCAAAAAGTTTTTGATTCCGGAGAAATTTATTTTAGGCGTTTTGTGACTGAGTTCCTAATGCGGTGCCATTCATGGCGGATGTCATCGACAAGCCGTGATCATGATCTCAACTCGCATCCTCGGATCGGACAATTTTGCCTCGACGCACGCACGAGCCGGGGCTCCTCCCTCGGGCAGCCACGCGGCCCACACCTTGTTCATCGCCGCCCGATCATCGATCGCGGCAAGCCATATTTGCGCCTGCAGCAGCCGCGTCTTGTCCGTACGGTGCACCTCGAGCAGATGATCGATCTGCTCAAGAACATCTGCGGTCTGGGCGGCAACATCGCCGGAAAAATCACGAGCTACCAAGCCCTGTGTAAAGATAAACCCATGATATTCGACCACTTTTGAAAGAATCGGGTCGGCGTTGGTGCGGAGGATGTGAGTCATAGGTACTTTTCCTTTGATCCAAAAGAACAGCAGTCTGCCGTCGCAGACTCCGATGTCCAGCCAAACACCAGCATCCGGAAACCGGCTGATACGCCCTTATGCCGCATGTCGCGATCGTCAGCCGGCTGAATTATGGTGTTGCTCCTTCAACAGGTCGCGAATCTCGGCAAGCAACACCTCGGTCGCCGTTGGCGCCGCTGCCGCTGGCGCCGGTTTCGCGTGGAGCTTCTGCACTGTCCGCACCAGCCAGAAAATCGCGAAGCCGACGATCATAAAGTTCACAAGGGCATTGACAAAGACGCCGTAATTAAGCGTTACGGCACCCGCCTTCTTCGCCGCTTCCAGAGTTGGTTCCACCTTTCCGGCAAGCGTCAAGAAATGATTGGAGAAATCTACGCCGCCAGTGATCAGCCCGACGATCGGATTGATCAGATCACCTACCAGAGAATTGACGATCTTGGTAAATGCGGCGCCAATGACGACGGCAACTGCCAGATCCACGACGTTGCCCCGCATCAGGAAAGAAGTGAAATCCCCCAGCCAGCCCGGCTTTCCGGGCATTGCGCGTTTCGCCATCGCTTTCTCCCATCATGTTGTTATGAGACGAACGATTTCAGACTGGATCTCACGTTTTCGTCAAGAAAAAGTGTGGGCGCTAACCGCAATGGGTTTGCGCCGGGCGCACGATGCGCCTCCTGACCTGAACGCCTATGCAGCCACCCCTGCTGCCGCGGCGACTTCGGCAGCAAAATCGGTTGCTTCCTTTTCGATTCCTTCTCCGAGGGTAAACCGTACAAAGCCTGTCAGCGTTGCCCCTGCATTCGCAACAATGCTCCGAACCTTGCTTTCGCCATCGTGGACCCAGGTTTGCTCCAGGAGAACCACGTCCTCATAATATTTCTTCACCCGCCCTTCGACCATCTTCGCAATGATCGCGTCCGGTTTGCCAGAGACCAGCGCTTGCTCAACCAATATGGCTTTCTCGCGCTCGAGCGCCGCCGGATCAACGTCGGCGAGGTCCAAGGCGTCAGGCCGCGCTGCGGCGACATGCATCCCGACTTGCCTCCCAAGAGCATAGATGGCCTCATCGGCACGCCCTTCCAATGCGACGATGACACCGATCTTGCCCAACCCCGGCTTGAGGGCGCCGTGCACATAGGACGTGACCGCACCATTGTGCACGCGAAGCGCCGCAACCCGGCGAATCGTCATATTTTCTCCAACGGTTGCGACGAGATGCGTGAGCTCCTCGGCAACTGTTCGCCCGGTCCCCGGGAAGGCGGCCGCCTTCAGTGCATCAAGGTCATCGCCGGTGTGCAGCGCAAGTCTGGCAACGGCCTCGACAAAATTCTGGAAGGCCTCATTGCGGGCAACAAAGTCGGTTTCCGCGTTCACTTCCACCATGGCTGCCACATTCGATTCCTGGGCCACGGCAACCAAGCCCTCGGAGGTTACCCGCCCGGACTTCTTGGCCGCCGCTGCGAGACCCTTCTTGCGCAACCAGTCGATCGCGGCTTCCATCTCGCCACCCGTCTCCGTAAGCGCCTTCTTGCAATCCATCATGCCTGCGCCAGTTTTCTCGCGCAGATCCTTCACCATTCCCGCGGTGATCTCGGCCATCAGCACATCTCCTTTAAAAAGCGCGGGGTTTACACCGCAACAGGCGCGCTGTCGGTATCAGTCGCACTATCGGTAGTGCCAGCATCCGGCAACTCCTCCATAGCACCGATATCCGCTCCGGTCGCGGCCAGCTCAGCACTGATACCGTCGAGCACCGCACCGGCCACCAGATCGCAATAGAGCGCGATCGCACGGATCGCGTCGTCATTCCCCGGAATCGGATAGGTAATGCCTTCAGGATCAGAATTCGAATCCAGCACCGCGACCACCGGAATGCCGAGCTTGTTCGCCTCCTCGACTGCCAGTTTTTCCTTGTTGGTATCGATAATAAACAGAATGTCAGGCAGGCCGCCCATGTCTTTGATGCCACCAAGCGCCCGGTCAAGTTTGTCGCGTTCACGCGACAGGTTGAGGCGCTCCTTTTTTGTCAGTCCCTGAGCCTCACCTGTCAGCATCTCTTCGAGCTGGCGCAACTTGCGGATCGAATTGGTGATCGTTTTCCAGTTGGTCAGCATCCCGCCAAGCCAGCGATGATTCACATAGTACTGACCGCAACGTTTGGCAGCTTCGGCAATGTGGTCGGCTGCTGCCCGCTTGGTTCCAACAAACAAAACCCGACCACCTGCCGCGGTCACGTTGCGAATTTCACGCAGCGCCCGTTCCATCAGCGGAACGGTCTGCTGCAGATCGATAATATGAACCTGATTGCGTACGCCGAACAAGAATGGCGCCATATGCGGGTTCCAGCGGCGCGTATTGTGCCCGAAATGAACGCCCGATTCGAGCAACTGCCGCAGCGAAACCTCTGGCATCGCCATGATGCATGATCCTTTCAAAATGGCCCCGGTTAGGGGCCGTCCGGTTAAACCTCCACGAAGCAGAGCCAAAAGGCACCGGACCCAGCATGCTGGGGAAGGCACTTCGTGTGCGAATTATCGGTTTGGGGGCCGATTGAAGGCGATATGACGCAGATGCCCTGGCGATGCAAGGTGTGGTAAAGGGACGCATCCATGCGACAAGGTCTGGCACTCTACATTCACTGGCCGTTTTGCCGGTCAAAATGTCCCTACTGTGATTTCAATTCGCACGTCCGCGAACACATGCCGGAAGCGCGGATCCTCAAAGCGCTCCGGGTAGAACTTGCTTTCGAAGCCGCGCGTCTGGGGCGGCGTGCCCTCGGCTCGATCTTCTTTGGCGGTGGCACCCCCAGCCTGATGGCCCCGGACAGCGTGGCTTCATTGATCCAGGACGCCCTGTCGGTCTTTGTCGCCGAGGCGGATCTCGAAATCACGCTGGAAGCCAACCCGACCAGTATCGAGGCCGAGCGATTCCGGGGGTATCGCGAGGCGGGCGTGAATCGCATCTCGATCGGTGTCCAGAGCCTTGATGATGAAAGCCTGCGGTTCCTCGGCCGCGAACACTCCGCAGATGAAGCCCTGACAGCCGTCGAGTTGGCTCGCTCGATCTTTCCCCGGGTCAGTTTCGACCTGATCTATGCAAGGCCCGGCCAAAGCCCGCTATCCTGGCAGCGTGAACTGGAACGCGCGCTCTCCGTCGGCACTGATCACCTGTCACTCTATCAGCTCACCATCGAGCCAGGGACCAAATTCTATTCCCGCCACGAACGTGGGGAACTTCTCCTTCCCGACGATGAGGAAGCGGCGATCCTGTACGACCTGACGAACCAAATCGCGGCACGCTTCGGTTTGGCGCCGTACGAAATTTCCAACTATGCAAAACCTGGGCACGAATCGCGCCATAATCTCGCCTATTGGCGCTACCAGGATTATGCGGGCGTCGGACCCGGGGCGCATGGACGAATCACGATCGGTGAGACGTTGCTCGCAACGCGTCGGCACCGCAGCCCGGAAGAGTGGGCCAAACGGGTCGATGCCCGTGCTCATGGAAGCGTCGACGAAACACCGATCCCTCCTACCGAGCGTGCCCGTGAAGCCCTGTTGATGGGCCTACGTCTCGGCGACGGGATCGATGCGGGCGCCTTCACGGCGCGGACAGGTATTCCGCTATACTCGGCAGTCGATCCGGACACTCTTAAGGATGCGATTCTGGCAGGATATCTCACGGCAACGCCTGATCGGCTGGTTGCAACGCAGGAGGGCCGAAAGCGCCTTGATGCGTTGCTTGCGGCGTTGATCCGTTAGCGCCGGTGTCCGCCGACGACCGGCATCGTAACGCACGACTTGGACACCTCCATCAACCACATGATTTGAGCGATTATGGGGATCCTGGGCTGGATTGGGAGTAACAGCCGGCGATTGGCGGCGTCATTGTGTTTTTTGGTGAGAGCGGTTTTGATTTCCGGGCGTACTGATCCCATCGCTGCCGGTCGCTCATGGAAGATCAGGC
>JAJZCS010000122.1 GCA_021829055.1 Pseudomonadota bacterium | reverse complement strand
TCATGCACCATGTCCCTATCCTCGAGATGAATGGTGAAAGCTATCGCCTGAACCACTCCAGGGCCCGGCACCGGAAAGGTGCGAAAAAAAACGAACACCAGGCCGGCCATGATCCAGAGACCGGCGGAATCGCCGGCAACCGACGGCCAGCACCGGTCAAGCCATGGATATGAGAAAGACCCCTGCAGCCAGGGGCCCATATCCATCATCCCCAAGCCCAGTGGCCGGTTTTTGCGCCGCCACACTGGTCTGTTTTTGCTCCGCCGTTGACAGGTCTCCGATGAATCAGACTTCAAGCCCGCGCCGGAATCCCCGAGCCGTTCAAGCGATTGCCCTGAAGTATGTCGGTCTTCCTCTTGACGGACTCACAATCCAAGCACCATACTACATATAGCGTCCTATTCACGTAGAAAATACTATTTATAGTAAACGCGAACGTTTTTCGGTTGAAACTTCGGGTAATGGAACAGGTGGTATGAGCGGACATCCCGGTACTTCTTCACCTCGGTTTGTGGCCAAGCGCTCTGGTGCGATGGTGCCATTTGACGGCAGCAAGATCTGCGCCGCAATTGCTCGTGCCGGGTTGGCTACCGGGGAATTTGGGGAAGCGGAAGCGGAACTGCTTGCATCCGAGGCAGTAGACATACTCGCCCGGCGTTTTGATGCAGAGCCACCCCAAATTGAGCAGATTCAGGACGTGGTGGAAAAGATTTTGATCTCCGCAAACCATTTCGCCACTGCAAGAGCCTACATCGTTTATCGGGACCAGCATGCACGGATGCGGCACGACCGTGACACGATGGTGGCGGTTGCCGCGTCGATCGACGATTATCTGGACCGCGCGGACTGGCGTGTCAGCGCGAACGCGAATCAAGGCTATTCCTTGGGCGGGTTGATTCTCAATGTTTCTGGTAAAGTCGCGGCGAACTATTGGCTGTCGCATGTTTATGCGCCCGAGATCGGGGCGGCCCACCGGGACGGTGATATCCATATTCACGATCTTGACATGCTAACCGGGTACTGCGCCGGTTGGTCATTGCGTACCTTGCTTACCGAGGGGCTGAATGGCGTGCCGGGGCGGATTGAGGCTGGGCCGCCGCAGCATCTGTCAAGCGCGATCGGACAAATTGTCAACTTCCTTGGCACATTGCAGAACGAGTGGGCAGGGGCGCAGGCATTCAGCTCGTTCGACACGTACATGGCCCCATTTGTTCGCAAGGACCGCCTCACCTACGAGGCGGTTCGCCAAGGTATCCAGGAGATGGTTTACAATCTCAATGTGCCATCGCGTTGGGGCACTCAGACGCCCTTTACGAACCTGACTTTCGATTGGACCTGTCCGGAGGATCTCCGCGAGCAGGTTCCTGTGATCGGTGGCGCCGAGGTGGGGTTCACCTACGGCGATTTGCAGGTCGAGATGGACATGATTAATCGCGCCTACATTGATGTCATGGCTCAAGGGGATGCTAAAGGTCGAGTCTTCACGTTTCCCATTCCTACGTACAATATCACGCCGGATTTTCCATGGGAAAGCGAGAATGCCGAACAGCTTTTCGCGCTGACCGCAAAATACGGCCTTCCGTACTTCCAGAATTTCGTCAATTCTGACCTTAAACCAAACATGGTACGCTCCATGTGCTGCCGACTACAGCTTGATCTGACGGAACTGCTTAAGCGGGGTAACGGCTTGTTTGGCAGTGCAGAGCAGACGGGCTCACTCGGCGTCGTTACCATCAATTGCGCGCGGCTCGGTTACCTCCATAAGGGCGATAAACCTTTACTTTTCCGTCATCTAGATGGGCTCCTTGACCTTGGCCGCGACAGCCTGGAGATCAAGCGCAAAACCATCCAGCGGCTGATGGATGAGGGCCTGTATCCCTATACGAAGCGATATCTCGGCACGCTCCGGAACCATTTTTCGACGCTTGGGGTCAATGGGGTCAACGAGATGATTCGCAATTTCACTGGTGACGCCGAAGATATTACCACGCAATGGGGGCGCGACTTCGCCCTGCGGGTTCTCGATCATATTCGGGCGCGAATCGTAATGTATCAGAGCGAGACCGGGCAGATGTATAATCTGGAAGCGACGCCAGCTGAAGGTGCCACCTACCGGTTCGCTCGCGAGGACCGTAAGCGATTCCCCGGGATTCTGCAGGCGGGGACATTAGACGCACCTTATTATACAAACTCAACTCAGCTACCCGTCGGATTTACCGACGATGCCTTCGATGCGTTGGAACGGCAGAGCGATCTGCAACGCAAATACACCGGCGGAACGGTGCTCCACCTTTATATGCGTGAGCGCGTTTCTTCGGTGGATGCGTGCCGGAAGCTGGTTCGTCGGGCGCTGGAGAATTTCCGGGTCCCCTATATCACCATCACCCCAACTTTTTCGATCTGCCCGAAACATGGCTATCTCAGCGGTGAGTTCACTTTTTGCCCGAAATGCGATGACGAAATCCTGGCCCGCAAGCGTGGGCCGCGGTCCTGCACCATGAAAGGAACTGACGCATGAACAGCATCAACCCCATCAAGCCCGAGCTGACAGATTGTCCAGAGGCGATTACGCTCAGCGACGCCGAGCGCCAGCCGTGCGAAGTATGGACACGAGTCATGGGCTATCACCGGCCAGTGTCCTCGTTCAACCACGGCAAACAAAGCGAATTCCGTGAACGCACCTTTTTCGTCGAATCCGGCAATCAGAACGCAGCCGGTGATGCCCACCGCTGAGTTGCGGCTTGGCGGCTTTGTGAGTCTGTCGAGCTGTGACTGGCCGGGCGACTTGGCTGCCACGGTGTTCTGCCAAGGTTGTCCATGGCGTTGCCGCTACTGTCATAATCCACACTTGTTGGGCACCCATCCGTCGGGATCGGTTCAGTGGCCGGACGTGGTAGAGCTTATGCGGCGCCGCGTTGGGCTTTTGGATGGAATGGTATTCTCGGGCGGTGAGCCAACTTTGCAGAGCGGGCTCGTTGCCGCGATTCGCGAGATCCGAGCACTGGGATTCCGGGTTGGGCTTCACACGGCTGGCCCCTATCCTGACCGACTGAACGCCGTCTTGCCGTCGCTCGACTGGATAGCTTTTGACGTTAAGGCCCCGTTCGGGGACTACGCGAAAGTAACGGCCGTTAGCGGTAGCGGAGAACATGCGAAAGAGAGCCTGCGGGCCGTTATTGCCAGTGGCGTTCAGTATGAGGTGCGGACGACTGTCCATCCTCAGCTTCTAGGATCACGAGATTTGTTTGTTCTTGCCGATTCTTTAGATGGCATGGGTGTAACGCACTACACCTTGCAGGGGTGCCGCGTTGACGGGTGTCTCGATAGGACGCTTGCACCAGCGCCCCCTGAGCAGGTGACCGTGTTAGCAGAGGGGTTACGTGGTCACTTTCCGCATATCAAGATAGCGATACGAAACGTAGACCAGGAAGATTGATTAGGAAAATGGGGGGTTGGATCGACATCAATAAAAAAATAACCAGCATCGTTCGATCAGAAAAGAAAAACCTGAGTTCGGTATACCGACAATTGCGAGCGACCGATGCATACCCCCCTCACCCGCTTGATACCGGGGTGCGAGGGGGGGGGAATGGTCCAGTTGTGCCCGTCCGCCACAGGTTCTTTGAGCAGTGGCACCGCAACTTCAAGGCTTCGATAACGCCCGCGCGTGAAGTCGCTCCGCCGCGGCGGACCGTGCCTTCGCGCACGCCAAATGCCTCGGCACCCCAGAGTCATTGATCACATCATTCCCTCTTGATTTGACCGATCTATGATCATCGTCCTTCCATAGAGAAATTGTTCAAAGAATAGACTGGAGACGGACACCTATTGCTCACTCACCTGACAGACACAATTGTCCACCTTGCAGAAATGCACTCGTTTCTTGCCTATCTTCTCGCATTTCTGCTTACCGGCGCGGAAGCCTTTCCCGTTATTGGCGCTCTTGTGCCCGGAACGGCGATCGTCATTGCCTTAGGCGCTCTCGTACCGACCGGCGCCCTTCATTTCTGGCCACTGGTCAGCTGGGTAACGGCGGGCGCTGTGCTCGGCGATGGACTGCCATTCTGGTTCGGCCATCGATATCGGGACCAGGCAACACGGATCTGGCCGCTCTGCCGGCATCCCCGTCTTCTGCCCCAGGGACAGGCGTTCTTTGAGCAGCACGGAGGATCATCTATCATCATTGCCCGCTTCACGCCGGGCGTCCGGGCCGTCGCGCCGATCGTCGCCGGAATCAGCGGGATGCGCCCTATCCGGTTCTATATCTTGGATGTTGTTTCGGCGGTCCTGTGGGCGCCCGCACATGTGACAGCCGGTGTTCTCGTTGGGGCCTCACTGACGATCCTTGGTGCCGTGGCCGGCCGCCTTGAAGCGATATTCATTGGTTTTATTGTTGGTCTTGGGCTTTTGCTTTTTCTTTTGCCGCGGCTGCTCCGGATCCTGGTCGCCCGGCTTGCAGCGCTGCGGGAACCAATCCTGATCTGGTCTCGTGCTCGTGATACCCGGTTCCGGCACACGGTCGCATCCCTTCTCGACCCCGCCAAAACAGAGCTTTCGGGATTGCTGATGTTGGCGTGCGTATTGGCCGGCAGTCTCTGGCTGTTTCTCGGGGTTCTGCAGGATATGATCGCCGGAGATCCGCTGGTCTATGCGGACCGTGCGATTCTTCATTTTTTTGAGCCTTATCGGACAGGTCTTGCTGTCGAGATCGCGATCGTGCTCGCCCGACTGGGCAGCGGACCGGTCACGCTGGCGGTCGCGGCAGTCGTGCTGGTCTGGCTTGACCAGCGCCGCGCCTGGCGGGCTACGGCTTACGGAATTGCCGCGGTTATCGGTGCCTCGCTGTTTTCGGCCGGGCTCGATCTTGCCCTTCGTCGGCCGCCACCATCACCGATGACGCCGGGATGGAGCCTGATACCATTTCCGGGCGGCGATCTTGCGACCGCTTCCGCACTATATGGTTTTCTGACAGTCATCGCCGCCAGCAGGCTCGGCGTGCGGCATCGCATGATGATTATGATCATGACGGCTCTCTTCATAGCCATGCAGCTTGGCAGTCGCGTCTATCTGGGAATCGACTGGCTCTCTTCGGAGCTGGCAGCAGCAGCATTCGGGTTTGCATGGGCAGCCAGTCTCGGGCTTGCCTATGTTGTACGGCCGATAGAGCCGGTACCCCCATGGAGTCTTGTTACTATTACCGCGGCAATCATAGCCATCACGGGCATTCCGGCTGTCGTGTTGAATCGCCACGCTGACATACAAAGATACGAAGTCGGATATGCCGGTTCCGTCATAACATGCGATGCTTGGCAATCGCACGGATGGGAAACTCTGCCGGCACGAAGTCTCGACATGCTCGGTGGTTTCGTTCAGCCGCTGAGCGTCCAGTGGGTCGGACGGGTTGATGCGCTTCGCAAAGCACTGGTCCGAGAAGGCTGGCGTACTCCGCCGGTATGGACCTTTCGCAATGCTCTAACCTTCCTTGCTCCTCATGCAACGCCATCCGAAATGCCGACGCTGCCACGCTGGGATAATGGCAGGCGGTCAGATCTCGTCATGGTCTTGACAGGCCATGGGCTTGCCTCTGACGAACGACTGGTGCTGCGTATCTGGAAATCTGGCGTCTACGTCATAGCTCCGGATGGGCGTGTGCTGACACTCAAGATTGGAGAAATAGAGAAACAAAGGCTGCGAAGGATGTTCGCGACTCTGACTATACCGGATCCCGAAGGTTCTATGACATCCATCCTGCCCGTGATGGGCCGAGGGCTGCCGGCGGCGCGGCTGGTGGCCAGGGGCTCTGACGGTAGCCCGGTCCTGCTCGCAGGCGCGAGCAGCGCGAAGATCGGTAGTTGTTTCATTACACAATCCCAAGGGAGGGCGCAATGAGAATCCTGATCGTCGAGGATGAGATGAAGACTGCCGCCTATCTCAGAAAGGGGCTTGAGGAAAACGGCTTTACCGCCGACGTCTCCCCGGATGGAGAGAGCGCGCTCGAACTCGCGCGCCACGGCTCTTACGACGCCGTCATTCTCGACGTCATGCTGCCTGGGCGTAGCGGCTTCGAAATTCTCAGGGAAATCCGCCGACGCGACCGCCAGATCGCCGTTCTGCTGCTCACGGCGCGCGACCAAGTAAGCGACCGCGTGGCGGGGCTTGAGGCCGGTGCGGATGATTACCTGGTCAAGCCCTTCGCGTTCTCCGAGCTTCTGGCCCGCGTGCGAACAATACTGCGCCGGGGAGCCATGCGCCAGCCAGCACTGCTCCGTATCGCCGATCTCGAGATCGATCTCACTGGTCACCGCGCCACGCGTGCGGGCCAAGTACTCGATCTCACACCAAAGGAGTTCAAGCTACTCGCTCTGCTGGCGCGCCGCTCTGGTGATG
>JAJZCS010000121.1 GCA_021829055.1 Pseudomonadota bacterium | reverse complement strand
CAGAAGCCTTGCCGAGCATTCTCCTTCAACGCTCGCATGACGTGCTTGGCGTTTTCCTTCGACTGATATTCGTCGAACAGCGCCATGATCTGCCGCATCATGACGTGCATCGGATCGTCGCCCATCTCCTGGGTGATGGAGACGAGCCGGACGCCGTTCTTAGCGAGCTTCCTGACATAGAACTCCAGTTCGAAATGATCGCGGAAGAAGCGGCTGAACGAGTGGACGATCACCACGTCGAAGGGCGTGGACTTCGACGTGCCCGCCTCGATCATACGCTGGAACTCAGGGCGGCGGTCATTGGTGGCCGACGCGCCCGGTTCCACATAGGTCTCGACGTGCTGGTAGCCGCGCGAGGCGCAATAGGCTTCGCCCTGGCGCTTCTGGTCGGGGATGGAGACATCATGCTCGGCCTGCCGCGCCGTCGACACGCGTAGATAAAGCGCGGCGCGCTGCGGTACGGTCATGGGCAATGTCTCCTTCTCAACCGATGTTCTGTCCCGAGCGGTGCGGTCGGATGACTCAGGCCGCGCTCTGCAAGGGGCGGGCGCGCTTGATCCGCTCGCGCTCCTTCGGCGTGTTCATTACCTCCCAAAGATCGCTGCGCCGCTGCACGTTGAGCCAGAACTCGGGACTGTTGCCGAACACGCGGGCAAGGATCAGAGCCGTTGCCGCCGTCACGTTCCTGCGGTTGCCGCACAGTTCGTTGACATGCTTGCGCTGAACGCCCATCGCCTCGGCGAGCGCGCCTTGCGTCAGGCCCATTGGTTGCATGAACTCTTCGGTGAGGATTTCGCCGACAGTCGCCGGCTTGCGCTTGGTGGTTAGCATCTTTGCCTCGCTTTTATCGGTAGCTGTGATCGTCCAGATAAATTCCGTCCGCCTCGCCGCGCGCGCCATCCCAGCGGAAGATCAGCCGCCATTGCTGGTTGACGCGGATCGAATGCAGCCCCGCCAGATTGCCGCGCAGCTTCTCAAAGTGGTTGCTGGGCGGCACGCGCAAGTCCTGATCGGTCACGGCATCGTCGATCATCTGGAGCTTTCTGAACAGCCGGGCTTCGAGATCGGACGGGATGTTGCGGGAGCGGACATCATCCACAAAGAAGGCCCGCAGCCAGTCATCCCGAAAGCCTACGATCACAGACCCACTCCAACGATGGGTGCATGTACCACACTATAACTCATATCGCAATAGGGAATGTTCAAGCGTCCGGCCCAAACAGCTCATCGAACAAGTCGCCAAACCATTGCTCGAATACCTCCACCTCGGCTTCCGTGACCGGACTGGCCAAGCGGCATTTAACGTCTGAAGAACCTTGGATGGAGCCTCCACACCCGCGATTTCACCTACAAATCCTGAACAGGACACCCGGAATGATTCAAATCAAATGTATACCCCAAAAACTACGTGCCAAGCAGCAACTCTTTGATCAGGATCCCATGGTTCGCGAATTTGTTCTTATTGCCTCGCATTTTACTCACACCGCTGTGGCATTCTACATCCACCATACCACCCAGAGTCGGCCAACCCCCGGCTTTTGGGATAAAGACGAAAACGTAGCTCGGGCGAAGGGCTCATGCTCACGATGTGCGTCGAATAGAGTCGATGAAGATGATCGCGTTGAAATTCTCTGGCAAAACGCGGCGGATAGGCCGTTGACTTCCTCCGCAATGTTGGGCATGGAAGTGCTGTTGCGTTGCAACATGAGGCGTTCTGGTTGCGTGATTCGGTGCCAAACCGACAAGCCGGCTTTCCTCCCAAAAATAATATAGCGGCGGCCCGTACGCAGGGTGCACGCAGTTTCGCGACTCGACGGATTTTCCGCGCGGAACCTCCATGAAAGATTTACAGTGACCCAATTTTCCGATCTCGGTATCCCACAGTCGTTACTTCGCGCTCTAGATCATGCAGGCTATCAAACGCCCTCTCCAATACAAGCCAAAGCCATCCCCGCAATTTCACAGGGGCGTGATCTTCTCGGCATCGCTCAGACGGGCACGGGAAAGACAGCAGCTTTTGCTTTGCCAGTCCTCGGCCGGATCCTCGCCGACCGCAGCCGTTTGGCGCCGGGCATGGTGCGCACGCTCGTTCTGGCCCCCACGCGTGAACTCGCCGCCCAGATCGCGCAAAGTTTCCGTACCTATGGTCAATTCATGCGTCCAAGCGTTCGGATTGGTGTCATCGTCGGGGGGGGTCCAGCACCGGCCACAAGCGGATATGATTGCGCGTGGACTCGAGGTTCTTGTTGCCACGCCTGGGCGCCTTCTCGACCACTTGGCAGCCCGACGCGACGCTCTTGCAGCAACGGAAGTTATCATCCTTGATGAAGCGGACCACATGCTCGATCTCGGTTTCATCGAGCCGATCCGCCGGATCATCGCATTGGTGCCGAAGACACGGCAGACCGTGCTGTTTTCGGCAACCATGCCTAAAGAGATAGCCGGCCTCGCCGCCGATCTTTTACGCAATCCGCTGCAGGCCTCGGTAGCACCCGTCGGGACCACGGTGGCACTCGTCGATCAGCGCGTCGTCTTCGTTGACGGAAACTCAAAACGCGACATTTTGACCGAGCTCATGCGCGACGAAGCCGTAACGCGCGCAATCGTCTTCACCCGCACTAAACGTGGCGCCGATCGAGTGGCCCACCATCTGAACGAATCCGGGATCGGCGCGCAAGCGATCCATGGTAACAAGAGCCAGAATCAGCGAGTACGCGCGCTCGACGGTTTCCGACGCGGGCATACCCGGGTTCTGGTCGCTACTGACATTGCCGCGCGCGGCATTGATGTCGACGGCGTGACGCACGTCGTCAATTTCGAGTTGCCTGATATGCCCGAGTCCTACGTCCACAGAATCGGCCGCACGGCCCGCGCCGGTGCTTCCGGTCAGGCTATCTCACTGTGCGGCAATGAAGAACGGCCCTTGTTACGCCAGATCGAAAAGCTTACACGGCAGACTTTGCCCGTTACCGATCGTCGAGGCTCGCCTCCTGTTCCGCGTTTCAAACTGCGGTCAGCCGATGCAGAGCGAGTTGCAAAAGTCACCGTGAGCTCAAACCCAAGGCCCGAGGGCACAAAGCGACAAAAAGCACACTCTCGGTGGAGTGCGCCCCTGCGGGTGGACAGATTGGGCGATTTGAATTGACCCCCGCTACCGGGCTTCTGGAGAATGGAAGCCATGACGAGACACTGATCCCACAGCGCCGCATTGAAGTGGCAGGTTGCCGAGGAGTTCATCGCGGGCGAGACGCTGCACGGGCTATCCAAGCGGCACGACATCTCCCGGCAGCTGATCCGGTATCTGGGTCGGCAAGTTCGAGGCTGGTGCCTTGGATGACGACGCGCAGGCGGCCGACCTGATGCAAGAATACGAAGCCAGGATCGCCGCCCTTGAGCGCCTGGTCGGTCGTCAGGCGCTCGAGATCGATCTGCTCAAGGGGGCTTTGAAGCATGCTCCCCGGCCGAGAAGCGCAAGCACCTCCGTCGTCACCGGCCCCGTGGCATCTCCGTCAGCAGGGGGGTGAGCTGAGGGGGCTCACTTCTACGACGCGCCCCCAGCCACACGGCCCGCCGATGGACTTCTCGCTCGGATCGGCGCGATCTGCGATGTATGGTTATCGCCGGGTCGGGGCAGCGCTGCGCCATCAGGGCGTCGTGGTGAACGGCAAAAGGCTCCGGCGCCTGATGCGGGAACACGATTTGCAGCCAAAACAGCGGCGGCGCGACGTTGTGACGACCGACAGCGACCATGCCGGGCCGATCTACTCCGACTTGGCCAAAGGCGGCGTTCCCGATCGCCCGAACCAGATCTGGGTCGCGGACCTGACCTGCGTGGCCATTCCGGGCGGCTTCGTCTACCTGGCGGCCATCCTGGACGAAAGTCGTGGGCGACGCGATCAGCCGCTCCATGGATGCCCGGATTGCCGGCGCAGCCTGGAAGGCAGCGATCAGGAACAGGGCGCCACCAAAAGGCTGCATTCACCCTTCCGATCGTGGGTCGCAATCCGCATCGGAGGTGTATCGCACGCTGCTGGAGGACCATGGCCTGACGGGCTCGATGAGCCGCCGGGGTAATCCATACGATAAGGCCAAAGCGGAAAGCTTCATGAAGACGCTGAAAGTCGAAGCCGTCTACCTGGCCGCTTACGAAACGTTCGAAGACGTCACCGCTGACCTGCCCCGCTTCATCGACGACGTCTACAACTCAAAACGGCTGCACTCATCGCTGGGATATCTCAGCCCTGTGCAGTTCGAGGATCAACACGCCCGGCAGACGGTCAAAACAGCAGCTTGCTTCTGTCCACCCGCAGGGGCGCACTCCACGGATCCAAACGCCGGGAACTTCCCGAAAGCCCCTTGTTCTGCCCGCTAATGGCATGCCTCGTTCGACGCATGGAACGCAGATCAAGAAAATCTTATAGGGACCGCTGTTCGTTGCAGGGCGGCAGGATCAAGCTCGACCTCTCCGTGAAAATGTTGACGTCGCCGGCACACCATCGGAGCGCTTGCGACTGATATTTAATGGCGCTACAAAATCATTATGTTAATTATTAGCGCTAAAAAATCATCAAAAGGTCGGCCTTCGAAAGACAGCGAAGCCGTAAATGTCCGTTTCGAGCGCACCGCACTACAAGTCCTTGACGATTGGCGACGCGCTGAACCGGACGTGCCAACTAGGCCAGAGGCCGTGAGGCGCCTTGTAAGGGCGGCGCTAAAAAATAAATAAGGCAATCTTCGCCTTCAGCGCCGCGTCAATCTTCCGTCTCGTCTTGCTCATATTCCGCTCCGTCTATCACGACAGAACGGACAGCCTCCAACTCAGCCCTCGGTCCCATTTTCCGGGGGCACTTCAAAGCGGCAACTTACAAGAGAATATTCTTGGCATTCGGTTAACGACGTCCACAGCGTTTGGTATAAGCTTACAGGATGCACGTTGAATCTGGCGTTAGCGAGGCAAAAATCTATTACTTTTTGTTGCCAATTTAAGTTGGAGCCCTCGAATGCGCGACATTCAAATCGCCGAAGTTATTCTCACGGTTCATCTATTCGTAATCGCTTTCAATGTCATTAGCTTGGTCGTAATTCCAATTGGGGGCTGGCGCGAGTGGCGGATTGTTCGGGTTGCCTGGTTGAGACTGCTTCATCTAGCATTTATGGTCGCTGTGGCCGCACAAGCGCTTGCAGGTCGAGCCTGCATTCTGACAATCTGGCAGGACCAACTTGCGGGCAACGTGAGGCCTGTGGAGCCACTCATTATGCGATCAGTGGATACTATGATCTACTGGAATTTGCCTATGTGGTTTTTTACAGCCCTCTATAGCGCTTTATTATTGTATGTCCTGGCGTTGATCGTTCTAGTGCCGTTCAGTTTCGGCAACGGCGTTAATCAGCTGTGGAATAGGACAAAACGATGAGCCACGGATGACCTGCATCCACAACAAACACGATCGAGCACTTGTCGTAAAATATCACATGAGCTTTTGAAGTTGTTGTGATGTGGTGCGCTATCCATAGTCACGACGGTATAATTTCTGCAGGCCAGCAAGAACGAGGTAGCGCTCGAAAAAACCCTCGGCGAGTGACCCCCACAACGGATAATATTTTTCGACTACTCTTTTTCGATTTTTTCTTTTTTTTAATGCCTCGCCGTCGCGATTTGTTATGTCTGCCAAATTACGTTAGCCAAAACCCTTCAGAATCACAGGTACAAACGAATATGACCTGCTGCCGCACTAAGGTCTATCGCGTGAGATCTTTGGACCGTTCATTAAGCATATATCCAGAAAAGAACACATAAACCGCCTAAATAATGGTCTGTTGTTATGGCAGATGGCTTTCAGCTTCTCCGGCGAGTTCTCAAACGCCTACAAAATTTGCAAAGGCGCGTCGATAGGCTTGACAGCCGCTCAAGGGTCGGCTTTTCGAGAGGGAGCAATGGTCAATTCCGTATCTAGCACTTCGCGAAATCGGTTGTTTTTCACTATCTTTGGTCTCATAGCCGTGCCCCTCGTGCTGACCAGCGTACTGCAACGCGAAATGCTTCAGGAACAAACAGGCCGGGCAGCACTGGCAAATGGTGGTCGGTTGCAGCGGCAAAGCGGCAGCGCAGGCAGCTTGATTTCACCCGGTGCTCAAGGAGCCCTGCCTCCACCACCCAAGACAATCGTGCCAGCGCCGCTCCCGCGCCCTCAATGTGGAACGTCACCTGACGCAATTCAGACAGACTGCCTTCCCTAAATTGCTGCATGATGAGCCGGCAGTGATAGACTGTTTCGGCTTACGCACCTGGACACCTCCGAAAATCCTCTGGTCCAACGGCGGTTGATTTGATTCAATAGCGTGACGGGAGGATGCGCTGGGTCAGGGGGGATTATCCGGGCTGTGGGGTCATCTGGAGCGGCTTTCGGCATAGGGCGATCCG
>JAJZCS010000002.1 GCA_021829055.1 Pseudomonadota bacterium | reverse complement strand
AGAAGTAGAGCGGCTGCAGCAGCGTACTTCCTTCGATATCGAGATGATGGAAACGACCGGTGCGTGTAAGGGTATTGAGAATTACTCGCGCTATTTGTCTGGGCGTGACCCAGGGCACCCACCCCCTACCCTGTTTGAATATCTGCCGGAGAATGCGCTGCTGATCGTTGACGAAAGCCACGTTACGGTGCCCCAGATTAATGGTATGTTCAAAGGTGATTTTGCCCGTAAGTCGATTCTCGTGGAGCACGGATTTCGTTTACCTTCATGTATTGATAATAGGCCGTTGAAGTTTGAAGAATGGGAGAGTTTTCGGCCGCAGACAGTCTTCGTGTCCGCGACACCAGGACCCTGGGAGCTAAAACAGACCTGTGGTTCTTTCGTCGAACAGGTGATTCGGCCGACTGGATTAGTTGACCCAGAGGTTGAAGTTAGACCCGTCGAACACCAGGTCGACGACTTGCTGGCAGAGTGTCGTCGTGTGGTGTCGGCGGGAGGGCGCGCCCTCGTGACAACATTGACGAAGCGAATGGCAGAGGACCTGACCGAGTATCTAGCCGAGCAGGGGGTAAAGGTCCGCTACCTCCACTCGGATATTGATACCCTGGAACGCATAGAAATTATCCGTGACCTTCGCCTCGGCGTATACGACATCCTAGTCGGGATCAATCTCCTGCGGGAAGGATTGGATATTCCCGAATGCATACTCGTCGCGATCTTGGATGCGGATAAGGAAGGTTTTCTCCGCTCCGCGACCTCTCTTGTGCAAACAATCGGCCGTGCCGCGCGGAACGTTGAGGGGCGTGTCATACTTTATGCTGACATGATGACACGCAGTTTAGCGTACGCCGTCAGCGAGACCGAACGCCGACGTATCAAGCAGAGAGCATGGAATGTTGCGCATGGAGTTACGCCGCAAAGCGTTAGGGCAAATATCAAAGACGTTCTGCATTCAGTATATGAGCAAGACTATATTACGGTAGCAGCGATTCCGGGCAGAGAGACAGATGAGCTCATAGGAACAGATCTGAAGACGGCGATTATAAAGCTGGAGAAACGGATGCAGAACGCGGCAGCGGAACTAGAGTTTGAAGAAGCGGCGCGGTTGCGTGACGAGATCAAGAGATTGGAGGCGTTGGACCTTGGATTGCCGACGCCTCCAGCGCCAGGCGCAGGCATTGGGACGCAAGACCAACGGCGCCAAGATGGTTGGCGTCGGAGGGGAAAAACATGAAGAGGTTAATTTCGCTATTAGCCATTATTGTTCTGGCGGCCGGCTCCGCGAGAGCGGCTCCACCGATAGCGCTCACCTCCCAATTGGCAACGTACGACCTTACCCTACTAAAAGTACGCGGTCATGCCGTGACGGGTGCAACTGGGCGTCTGCAATTCGACGTGACCGATACGTGCCACGCCTACGCCGTAACTCAGCGGCTGACGTTGTTAATTCGGAAGGAAGACGGCTCCTTGGTGCGCACTGTCAGCAATTATGACACGTGGGAAAGTCATGATGGTCGTCATTTCAGCTTCCTCCTGCGAAATACCCAAGATGGCAAGACAAAAGTCAAGTCTCAGGGGACCGCAGAACTTGGTCATGACGGCGGCATGGTCACGTACAGCGAGCCCAAGCGCCATTTTGTGAAGTTGCCGGCTCATACGCTTTTTCCAATGGCACAGACTGTGATGCTGCTTCAGGCTGCGGAGAGCGGTAGAAAATTCCTGACAACGCCGCTATTCGACGGCACATCGACGAATGGTGCGGAAGACAGCTTTGTTGCTGTGCTTGGACTGAGCGGAATGAAGCATTCAACATTTCCACAACTTTCCAAGGTTCCGTCAGTCCTTGTTGACATCAGCTTTTTCCCGCGGGTACGCGAAGACAACAAACCGGATTTTCGTTCACAGATGCGATATTACACTGACGGCGTTGCGCGGAGCGTGCGTCTCGATTTTGGCAATTTCGTAATGCGAGGGCGTCTCACGCACTTAAAGATTCCTCCACCAACATGTCAAAAACGGTGATCTTGGTCATCAATTGATCGCGAGATTCGCAGTCGGCACGCTGACCGCAACACGCCAGATGAAATTTGCTTAAAGCAGGCATGAAAAGTTCCGGTTCGGCCGGGGCTCTGTAGTTGCTTTTATTGAGGGGCGAATCGCCGGATTGGCGTCAGATGGCTACCGGGCGACGTCTACGTTTCAGGTGCCGCAGTCTGATGTGCCACGCAACGGAATCGGTATGAGCCAGCATACCAAGCGGCTGACGCTGAAGGCCTACCCCCTATGTGGTGGGTTGCCTTGCGCTGAACCAATGACGGGATCGTGTCAGGTCCCACGAAGCCTTCAGCTAGGCAAATGATGGCGAGCTTAGCGTTGGCTTGATGCCAAGAACTTTGTAACGTTCATGGTAATGGACCAGAACTGGGGGCGGAAGACTTGGCCCGCAGGATGCTGGACGCGTTTGGTTGATGAGCGGATCGAAACATCACGGGCATGGTCACTTGCCAGCAACGACACGTCCGAACAACACTGATGGCGACATCGAGTAGAGTGATGACCGGCAAATGTGGAGGTGCTGTCGGCCGTGGGCTGTCGCGCGCCGTCACCAAAATCAACTTCCGTTGCTTGTCCACGTTGAAATGAAGAAGCTATCCTTGCATTGCGGTCCTTAAACGAATGTTTCTTCTGGCCAGATGGGCGTGCATGTGGCGCCGCCGAAGCTTGCACGGCCTTTTCCAAGGCATCGCGGCACAATTTTCAGCGAAGGTGTGTTGTGTGAGCTTGGTCAAATGCGCTGCGTACAAGGATAACGAGAATCGGTGTCTGCGCGGAGGGCTGGCTTACATTCAACCGGGACGGGCGCATGCCGACCAATCAGGCGTGTACCGTAGCCTTTTTTGTGTGTGGTTCATATGACCAACCCATGCAGCGACGCCTGATTGGTCGGACTCAACGAGCAAGAAACAATGCCGGCGGCACGTTGAAGTGCCGCCGGGTTATCGCTTGTGAACGGCTGACTAGGTTACGACTCAGGAGACATCAATGGAGATGCCGAAGTGTCCATCTTAGCAGATCGGCGGGGGGCAGCCTTTTTTATGGCGGCTTTGATCGGGGGCTTTTTCGCTGCAGGCTTCGCAACAGCTTTTTTCGCTGCAGGCTTCGCAGTAGCTTTTTTCGCAGCGGGCTTCGCAGCAGCTTTTTTCGCAGCCGGCTTAGAGACAGTTTTTGCAGCTGATTTCTTCGCCGGCGCTTTAACGGCTGCCTTGGGCTTCGCCGTCGTTTTCGGTTTCGAACTCGACTTAGGCGCCGCTTTCTTGGCCACAGGTTTTGCTGCGGCTTTTGTTGCCACTTTGGTCTTTGTAGTAGCGGCTTTCTTCACGCCTGCCTTTGTTGCGGGCTTCCTGACTGCCGCTGGTTTGGTGGTCGCTTTTTTTATAGCTGGTTTTTTGGCGGTGGCGGGTTTTGCAGTCGCCTTCTTGACCGGTGCTTTCTTGCTTGGCGCGCGCATCGCTAGCGGCTGCGCGCGAATATCGGTTTCAGTAGTCACTTGAGTGCTCCTTTGTTTGAGGTATAGCATATCGTATGCCCATGACCCGCTGTCCGTGGCGCCATCGACGTGCATCGTCTTGATAGTCGCAATCGACCATTCGATAAGCATTGTTACGGGCGATTGTGACAGGGGTAGCTTCGCGATCGAATCCTCTCAAACGATGCAGCGCGAAAGCGTTGGAAAGAAAAATCGATTCCATGCTTTTGGGTGATGACGGATGACACAGCATAAGCGTCCAGTCTTTCGTATCGAAAATGCATAGACTAGTTTGAGGCTGCATCACCTTGCAACATATACGGCCATGGGCCGCCCTTTCCTGTCACGTGCTCGCCAGTCACTCGATGGCTTTGATCGATCAGACGGACTTGACGACTACTTCAGCTACTCAGCGAATCGATGAAACAGACGGACGCACGAATCGCTATTCAACGCCTGACATCGATATGTCAACAAAAACTATCATCGAGAACTGCATTCAAACAAATATTTTCGTTTGTTTTGGACGATCGTGATGGGAGAAAGCCGGGGGCGATCTGGGTGCAACGCGTGGTCGGAAGTTTAAGAGAATATCAAAAAAGGTAGAAAAAAGCTGGAGAGTATGAAATATCGTGAGGTTCAGAAGTGCGCTTTAAAAATTCGATTTCTTTCATTTCGCCCTCGCTTCGGAATGGATTACTGTTCGTTGACGGCGACAAGGAGAAATCATGCCGGACGACATGTCATCGTACGCGATCATGGCTACATCCTATGAATGAACGGCGAGTCAGGTACCACGCTGATGTGCGTCGTTGGTTCTTGGAGTGGCGATGCGTTGTCGTTTCCGGGGCAAGAGTTCTGCGTTTGCAGGATACTTTAGGTAAGGGAGATTGCATCATGTGCGATACACTGTTGGGCCTCTGCGACACCACGATGTGGCGCCTGATTCTTCTTGCTCAATCGCTTTTTGCTTCATCGCAGTGACAGTGGTCCTGGTGATCGGTGCGGCGACCTCGATGGCGCCGCCTGCCGGTTCCTGTTCGTTGGCATAACGATTTTTTTAAGTACGCTATTCTGCCACCGAAAAAAAAAGGTAACACTTATGTCCAGTTTGAAATTTGACATTGTGTGCGGGTGCAGACCTAAAAGGAGGATCAACAAACGTGGCTCAAATTGCCGGACGCCTTGTCCAAATTGTTCTTGATGACGACAGACACAGCGCATTGTCGCCGACGCAAGAAGCGGAGCGGAATCAGGCTATGGCCGACTTGGAAGCTGAAAGCCAGTTCGCGCTCGCCTCTGACCCCGATCGCCTCATAGTACTGCATCTATCCGTCCAGGATGGGCGCTTGGTATTTGATATCCGCAGCGAACAGGATGAGGCTCTGCAAACGATCGGGATGGCTCTGGGGCCGTTCCGGACGGTGGTCCGTGACTACCAGATGCTACTCGACTCCTATTCTGCTGCGGTCGCCGAAGGGCGTGAAGCTCGCATCCAGGCGATCGACATGGGACGGCGGGCGCTGCATAACGAGGGTGCTCAACTGGTTATGGCTCGTCTTTCGGGCAAGATTGTTCTAGATTTCGAAACAGCCAGACGATTATTTACCTTGATCACGGCCCTGTATCGACGGCCGTAAGGGTGACGTCCACAGACCATTGTTTGACTTCATCGGACGATAGTAAGGGTACTCATGAAGATAGATGGCAAAAGATTTCGCTCCATATGGATCGATGAAGCCGACGGTTGGACAGTCCGCATTATTGACCAAACTAGATTGCCTTGGTCGGTTGAGATACCGCGCCTGACCACGGTCGATGAAGTGGCCTTTGCTATACGGTCGATGCATGTGCGTGGAGCGCCGTTGATTGGTGCGACGGCAGCATACGGGGTCGCGCTGGCGATGCGCGCTGATTCATCGAATGAGGCTCTCGACGCCACGATCAAGCAGCTAGGCGCAACACGACCAACCGCAATTAATCTCCGCTGGGCTCTGGAACGAATGTTACGTGTTTTACGTGACCATCCGCCAGACGAGCGCATGGATGTCGCGTACGCGGAGGCAGCTGCGATTTGCGAAGAAGATGTTGCTGCCAATCGCGCAATCGGTACACATGGTTTGCCGTTAATTCTTGGGCGGGCGAAAATGCAGGGACGCGTGAATATTCTCACGCATTGCAACGCAGGCTGGATCGCGACTGTTGACTGGGGAACTGCGCTGGCACCCATATATATGGCTCATGATCAAGGCATTGATGTTCACGTGTTCGTTGACGAAACACGGCCGCGAAATCAGGGCGCGGCGCTGACGGCATGGGAACTTGGCAAACACGGCGTTGCCCACACGGTCATTGTCGATAATGCAGGTGGGCACCTAATGCAGCGTGGTCTGATTGATCTTGTGATTGTTGGAGCAGATCGAGTGACGAGGACTGGCGATGTGGCCAACAAGATCGGTACCTATCTAAAAGCGTTGGCCGCGCGTGATAATGGTGTGCCCTTCTACGTGGCGCTTCCCTCTTCGACGATCGATTGGCGCATTGCTGATGGCATTGTCGAGATCCCGATTGAAGAACGTGAGCCAGGTGAAGTGAGTACGATCACTGGTCAGGCTAGGGACGGCGGTATCGCTACCATTCGACTGACACCCTGGGAAAGTGCTGCGATCAATCCTGCTTTCGATGTCACGCCTGCGAGATTGGTTTCCAGTCTGGTTACTGAACGTGGAATTTGCGCGGCAAACGAGGCGTCTCTTAGGTCCATGTTTCCTCAGGAAGACGAGGTTTACTAGACGCAGTCACGGTGCCGACTGGCAGTTTGGGGCGATCGCGCTTTATGATATGTAAGGCTTGATGAGTTCGATTTTCACGTCTGACGATCTCTTCCGGCAAGGTGCTCCAGAGGAGGACAAGCAGGGAGCAGGAGATGAACGTGCGGCTCCGTTGGCGGAACGGTTGCGGCCGGACAGCCTTGCCTCCGTTGTCGGCCAGGAACATTTGCTAGGTCCAGACGGCACGATCACACATATGCTCGAGCACAAGAGCCTTGCTTCCCTGATTCTTTGGGGGGCACCCGGAGTAGGGAAGACGACAATTGCGCGCCTGATCGCAAAAAGAACAGGATTTGTTTTTACTCAGATTTCAGCGGTATTTTCTGGAGTTGCCGATCTTAAGCGTGTTTTTGAGGAAGCCGCCCGGCGGCATCGAGCCGGTGTGCGCACCTTGTTGTTTATCGATGAAATCCACCGCTTTAATCGGGCTCAGCAAGACGGGTTTTTGCCTGTCATCGAGAATGGAACGATCGTGCTGATTGGCGCCACTACGGAAAACCCGTCATTTGAGCTTAATGGCGCATTATTATCGCGTTGCCAGGTTCTACTTTTGCGGCGGCTTGACGATGCAGCTCTCGAACACCTGCTGCAACATGCGGAAGCAGTTGTGGGAAAAGCACTGGCGCTGACGCTATCGGCACGTGCGGCAATGCGTGCCATGGCAGATGGTGATGGTCGTGCTTTGCTCAATATGGCCGAGCAGGTTTTTGCCCTTGCCTCGGCCGTGGAGTTGTGCCCTGATGATTTGGCAAGACTCGTCGCGCGGCGTTCCGCACTCTACGACCGGAATCGCGAGGAGCACTACAATCTTATATCCGCACTACACAAATCGATCCGCGGATCGGACGTTGACGCTGCGCTATACTGGCTGGCACGGATGTTCGCTGGTGGTGAAGACGCTCGTTATATTGTCCGCCGACTGACGCGGTTCGCGGTTGAGGATATCGGTCTTGCAGATCCTCAGGCGCTGCCCACCGCACTTGCCTCATGGCAAGCATATGAGCGGCTTGGGAGTCCCGAGGGTGACCTTGCTATCGCGCAAGCAGTGATCTATCTCGCGACTGCGCCCAAATCGAACGCTGCATACCGTGCGTTCGACGCGGCGAGGTTGGCCGCGCGGGATTTCGGCAGTTTAGCGCCGCCGTTACAAATCCTCAATGCACCCACGCAGTTGATGAAGAAACTCGGTTACGGTGCTGGATACGAGTATGATCACGATCATGCGGATTCGTTTTCAGGGCAAAATTATTTTCCTGATTCCATGCCGCGCGCTGCGTTTTACAAACCAAAAGCTACAGGCTTTGAAGCCGAAGTGTGCCGCCGGCTTGAACATTGGCAAAAATTGCGGAGTGCGCGGTCGTGAACGTCGAAATGCATGACGTGTCGGCTGACGAGGCGGGGTTGCGCCTTGACCGGCTGTTGCGCCGGCATCGACCCGGCCTGACTCAGGGGGTTATCGAAAGACTCTGCCGTACCGGCCAAGTTCGGATTGACGGTAGGCGTGTCATTTCGTCGACGCGGGTTCTTGCGGGACAATCGGTCCGAATACCACCGATACACGAGATCGATGCAAAGCCGCGGCACAAGACAGTGTTCGAAGCGGGCGCGATGCATGATCTTGTCGCACGAATTCTTTACCAGGATGACGACGTAATCGTCCTAGACAAGCCCGCTGGGCTCCCGACCCAAGGTGGTAAGGGCATCGCGTTGCATTTGGACGGAATGCTTGATGCGTTAAAATTTAAAGCCAAGGAGCGGCCGCGCCTTGTGCATCGGCTCGACCGTGGCACCTCAGGTGCTCTTGTTTTGGCCCGTAGCGCGTTCGCTGCAGCCGCGTTGGCAAAGGCATTTCGCAGGCGTGACACCCTTAAGATTTATTGGGCCCTTGTTGTTGGGCTTCCGGTGCCACTAGAGGGACAGATTGATCTTGACCTTGTACGTATTAGTGGGTCGTCTGGCGCGCGCACCAAGCCCGTGTCGAAGGGCCATCAAGACGCTGCACATGCTATTACGAACTACCGGACGCTTGACCACGCCGGACGAAAATTCGCGTGGCTGGAACTGGAACCCCTAACTGGCCGGACTCATCAGTTGCGTGCGCATTGTGCTGCCATCGGCACGCCGATCCTAGGGGATTTACCGTACGCAGGTGAACGGGCACATGCGGAAGGGTTTGCGAGGCAGTTGCATTTACACGCGAGGCGCCTGGAATTGCCGCATCCGCGCGGCGGCGTTCTAATCGTCGAAGCCGACCCGCCTCTACACCTGCGCGCCAGTTTAACTGCCTTGGGGTTTACAGTCCCGCGCGCTGCAGCGCCGGAATATCGCCTGAGGAATTAAGGCGCGTTGGACCGGTTGGTCAGATCGGACCGGATGTTAATCTGATATTAAAGGGGTGGATGGCAGCGTGACCTTGAGTGCACGACAAGTGCGTTTCCTTGAGTTGCTCCTTGTGGGCTTAGCTTTGCTCGCGGGCTCAATCCACGCGTCTCGTGCAGCTGATCCGCAGCCCTACAACGTCATATTTAAACCATCAGGAGATCCTAAACTTGATTTGTTGCTGCGACAAAGTTCTACTCTTGAACAACTCCGGGACAAAAGCCGGGTGGGGCCGTTCGCCCTCATCGGCCGTGCGGAGGCGGACCGACGAAACTTTGCAACCGTTCTGGAAAGTGAAGGTTATGATTCAGGCACGGTTGCTATTACGATAGGTGGCTATTCCCTCGACAATGCGAGTTTGCCGCAAACGCTCCAGCGCGCGCCAGCCGCACCGCCGGTGCCGGTTGTCGTAACGGTCGACCGCGGTCCCCTTTATCATATAGGCGAGATCAGCATAGCTGGGCTTCGCGGCGCTATCTCTAACTTGGCTCTCGGTATTACAACCCGCGAGCCTGCGAAAGCGACGCCAATCTTGGATGCTGCAATAAATTTGCAGGACGCGTTGCGTAACCGAGGTTTTGCTTTCGCCAAGGTTGCTAAGCCAGTCGCGTACGCAGATCCCACCAACCATACACTTTCTTTACATTATTCAGTCGCTCTTGGGCCGCGCGTCGACATCGGTGCCATCAAATTTAGTGGGTTGCAGCATGCGAAAGCGGCCTTTTTGTACCGGCAGATCGCCCTACATCCTGGTCAGGTATACAGCGCCGCTGGACTTGACCGTGCTCGGTCTGATCTGCTTGCCCTTGGTCTGTTTTCTTCGGTTTCTTTAAAAACTGCTAACTCACCCACGCCGCAAGGGCGGTTGCCAGTTACGTTTGTGGTCCACGAACGCAAATTGCACCAGATTGTAATATCGGCCGCCTATTCAAGTGATTTGGGCGTATCATCGAATGTATCATGGATGGATAGAAACGTTTTTGGTGAGGGCCAACGATTGACGTTGAGTCTCGGTACAAACCAGCTTGGCTCGGCGGGCGGAAAGACGATCAAGCTTGCGCCCGGGTACGACGTAATGACGACATACCAGATTCCAGATTTCTATAGGCATGAGCAGAGTTTTATCGGGCAGCTTCAAGCTTTGCGGGAATTCCTTCCAGCCTATGACCGCACTGGCGTTCTCGCCGATGTCGGCCTATCGCGGCCTTTGGCTAATAAGCTGATGGCAAATTTCGGGCTATCTTTCACTTCGGAACGCGTGGAACAGGAAAACATAGATCAGCGTTACGTTATCAACCAAGTGCCGATTAATTTTGATTATGACACGACTAATTCACTTTTGAATCCGACCCATGGTATCCATCTTACGCTGCGCATTGTACCTTCTATCAAGTGGGGGCAAAAGGCCGATTTGTTCGTTACTACTGAACTTATCGGCGACACCTATATAAATATGGAAGCCCAAGGTCGCGGAGTATTCGCATTGCGGTCAGTGTTAGGGCGCATTTTTGGAGCGTCCCAATTCGGTGTGCCACCCGATCAACGATTCTATGCCGGAGGTACGGGAACGGTGCGTGGGTTTACTTATCAAACCGTCGGGCCACAGTTTAGCAATGGCATTCCCGAAGGCGGCACCTCGATTGATGCTTTTGAGATCGAATTTCGGCAAAGGATTGGTAAGCACTTAGGTATTGCACCCTTCCTCGATGCTGGCCAGGTTTCGGCTAGTGGCGCTATCTTTGCCGGAAAACTGCGTGTCGGGACGGGGCTAGGCTTTCTTTATTATACCAGCATTGGTCCGATTCGTCTTGACGTCGGCGTACCCGTCAACCGGCCTCCCGGCGGAGCCTCATTTGCCATTTATATTGGCCTTGGACAGGCGTTTTGATGCGCTCCGTACTGAAATTGTTCGCGGCTTCCATTCTCGGAGCATTTGTTTTCGCGCTTGTTGTCGTAATGGCGGTGCTGATCGTGCTGAATACCGGCATGGGCCGCTCCATTCTTTCATGGGAGGTCGCGGCGTTGAGCGGCGGTCGCGTTCGCGTGAAGGCACTGTCGGGACATTTTCCGGATGTCTTTGCAGCCCGTCAAATTACTGTCGCCGACAGCCAGGGGGTGTACTTGACCATCGACGATGCGCGGTTGCGTTGGTCTGCGGAGTCGCTTCTGATTGGCAAGTTACAAATTGAGTCTCTCACCGCTCACCGGGTCGACCTTGTACGTTTGCCGGCACAGAGCAGGTCGCGATCGCGACGAAGAGCTTTACTTCCCAATGGGTGGCGTCCGTTACTGAACATGCAGGTTTCTAAGCTTGCGATTAAGACGTTCGACATCGGGAGGCATGTACTCGGTCAAAAGCTGGCGCTTAAAATTCAAGGAAGCTTTTCGCTGCACAGCGCAAAGTCGTTTAATGTCGCATTGGTTGCGCGTGCTCTAGATGGCGATGGAGATTACCACGTCTCTGGCGCATTACGTGGTCATCGGGTCGACGCGCAATTGGTGGTGCATGACACCGGCCAAGGCCCTATCGGTCGCTTGGCGAAATTCGTGCTCCCAAAGGGAATATCGGGACCAATCAATGTCAAGATGCAGCTCGTGGGGCCAAGCTCGGACGTACGGCTTGATCTTGCTGCTGCAATTGGACCCATGGAGGTCATCGCGAAAGGAACAGCCCGTTTCACGGACAAACTTGTTGGCAGTGATCTTACCGTCAATATACCGAACCTGGCGCCGGCTGCAGCACTAATTGGCCAACGCATAACGGGTGGCAGTGCCATGCACCTGGTCGCCACATACCGGGGTGGCCGCGCCAACTTCCAGGTCGAGGACGTGCTGGACGTCAAGAGCGGGACAGGATTGATCTCGCGGTCTCTGGGGCCGAAATCCATATTGTCAGCGGCTTTCAGCGTCATGGGATCCGGGATCACAATCGATCATTGTGGGCTTACGGCTCCCTATTTCCAGGCCAACTTGCGTGGCAGTATAAGAAAAAAAATTAACCTTGCTGTTGGCATTGCGGTGCCCGAGATTGGGGCTATGGACCCGGCGCTTTCGGGTAGGCTCGCCGGAATGGCAAAACTGACTGGGGGACGCAATAGGCAACGCCTAACGGGCACGTTGACCGGCCAGGTTGCGACAGCGAAAGGGCATTCCGGCCCATTCAGTCTTGCCGTCGATTTTCAGAATCGGTCAGGAAATTATCATGGAGCGATGCACGGCCGAGGACAGTTGCTTGGTGGTCCGGTAACCCTTCGGTCGGAATTCGCGCGTGCCGCCGACGGTGTCACAACTGCCACCTTAGACACGCTACATTGGCAGTCTTTGACAGCCTCAGGGGCGATAAAATTCACACGGAATGCCCCTGTTCCTTTGGGTAGACTCAAGATCCAAATGAAAAAGTTAACGGAACTGAATCCGTTTGTGCGTATCGGTCTTCGCGGAGGGATATCGGCTATTTTCCTTCATCAGGCTGGGGCGCCAGCTTCGTTTGGCATTGACGGCAAGGAGATCGGCCTCGGGCGCAACGTTGCGATTGGCGATGTTTCAATTAATGGATTGTTGCTGAGCCACTCGGCTAAAGCAACTGTCCGGGCTCACTTAAGGCTTGCTAGGGCGACTGCTGACGGTGTTGTCGTCAGAAAAATGAATGGCGTGGTTGAGGGTTCCGTGGCTCGCTTTGCCTTGCAGGCGGGAGGCGAGATTCGGATCGCAAAAGGGGAAGAAAGTCAGGTCCGAATTGCAGGAGAAGTCGACCTTCGGTCGCAAAGCGCCAAGATTTCGCGATTTGGGCTGAGAAATAAAGCCGCAAGCTTAGAACTGCGGAAGCCGGCTGAGATTTCAATGACGAACGGGCTTCTTGTTCATATCACGGGCCTTAGCATCAACGGGCCGGGGGGAACAGGGGCGGTCTCGGTAAACGGAAGGATTGCGCCGACGCTTAATCTTGATGTCGAGATCAGACAATTCCCTATCGCGCTTGTTAAATCTGTTGACAAACGCGTTGCGATGACAGGCGTGGCCAACATCGTTGGAAAGTTTACGGGCCCGCTTGCGGCACCATCAGGCCGCATTTTGTTGCACGCTACCAGCCTCGGTTTCGGTGACGGCTCGGGCAGTAAGTTGCCTCCAGGCACAATCTCTATGCATGCGACGTTAGATGGAAGAAATATTCACGGTAGAATTACCGGTATTTTGGGCGGCGGGAGGTTGCGCATCGAAGGCTCGGTACCAATGGCGGCCAGCCAACCGTTCGCTATGTCCTTCCGCCTTCACTCGCTTCCTGCAGCGATGGTGGGCGACGTGAATCCCACGTGGCGGGCAACGGGCACAGTCAGCGGATCAGGCGACATGGCGGGTACGATGAACACCGTCCGTGGCACGATACAGATTGATGCACGCGGCCTTCATTTTGCTGAAGGCAAGGCAGCTTTGTTGCCGCCAATCGACATTGATACCCAAGATAAACTGTCAGGCCGTTTTATCCATGGCCGCGTCACCGTCGATGCCGGCACAAAAATGCATCTTGATCTTCGTGGAACCATACAGCTCGGTCAAACAAGGACCGTCAATCTTGGTATTGTCGGCGACGCGGATCTCGATCTCCTTAACCCGATGACGGAAGCTCAGGGCTTGTGGGTGGCTGGCAGCGTCCGGCCTGACCTTATTATCAGAGGTAGGGCGACGGCACCGAATGTGACGGGCAGTATGGTTATTACTGGTGCGAGTGTTCGGGATTTTTCATCGGGCCTGGATTTGGCGAACGTGGACGTGCGGCTGGCGGCCGCAGGCTCGAAAATTAATCTCGTGAGATTTGGTGCTAACGCGGGTCACGGCAGGATTACTGGAAACGGATCGATCGGGCTTCGCGGAATGATACCGGTCGCCTTGTATCTAAAGCTCAACCGAGCGAGTCCTGTTCGAAACGACATTGTTTCAGAGGTGCTGAGTGGTGATTTGAGCCTTGTTGGCACCATACGTCGCGGCGTTGACCTGACAGGAACAATCGCGGTGGACATCGCTGACATCACGATTCCCGAAGGATTACCTCCATCGGTTTCGAAACTAACAATTATCCGTCCGGGTCAAAAAAAACCAGTGTCGCGGACCTTTTTGCCGGCAGTACGGCTGAATCTCAACGTGATTGCAAAAAATAGAACGTTTGTCCGAGGACACGGGATTCTCGCTGACCTCGGCGGCCGGCTGCATTTCGGTGGCACTGTGTTGAGACCGATACCGTCAGGTGAGCTGAGCTTGATTTTGGGCCATTTCAACCTTGGGGGCAAAACTCTCCGATTTACCAAAGGTCATATTGCCTTCAACGGCGCTGGGTTAATGCCGGTTATCGACCTTGAGGCAACCCATGTCTCGACAGATGGGACTAGCTCAACACTGGCCGTGACAGGGACGCCAATGGCACCGAAAATTACCTTATCTAGTGTCCCATATTTACCTTCTGACGAAGTTTTAGCACATCTGCTTTATAACACCAGCACCCAAAATTTGTCGCCGTTCCAAGCTGCGTCGCTTGCCACATCGCTAGCGCAGTTGGCGGGTGTTGGCAGCGGCGTCAGCCCGCTTGGGCGGATTCGAAGCGTCCTTGGACTCGATGAGCTGTCACTTGGCGGCGGTTCGGATGGAACTGGCGCTCCGACTATAAACGCTGGGCGCTACGTGGCACCTGGCGTTTACGTGGGAGCACAGCAATCTGCTAGCGGGCAGGCGCCGCAAGTGAACGTGCAGGTCAACCTATTTAGGGGGCTGAAGCTTAATACCGCTCTCAGCAACGGTGCGGGGTCAAGTGCATCAGGTGGGGAAAACATCGGTTTGTCATATCAATTTAGCTACTGACCGCGCACTACAGCTGGTCGATATTGCTATCGACATAATCTGCTATTTAGTATTGATGCCGAAACGTGATATCAACATTGTTGCTAAGTCGTTAGACGTGCCGCGATTTCGGCGACGCGCTTGCCTTGTGCCCGTGCGATGGCAAGCTCGTTGGAACTCGGCCTGCGAGAGCCATCTGAACTTGCTAACGTTGTTGCCCCGTAGGGAGAGCCTCCTGTGATCTCGCTCATATTCATCAATTCAGTGACGGCATAGGGTACTCCAACAATGATCATGCCGTGATGCAATAAGGTCGTATGAAATGAAGTAATGGTTGTTTCCTGGCCGCCATGTTGCGTACCGGTGCTCGCGAAGACAGAGCCAACTTTTCCGATGAGCGCGCCTTTGGCCCAAAGGTTGCCAGTTTGGTCAAGAAAGTTACGCATCTGACCACACATGTTACCGAATCGCGTCGGCGTTCCAAAGATGATCGCGTCGTATTGGCTAAGCTCATCGGGAGTTGCTATCGCGGCCTCCTGCTCCGTCTTCGCGTGAATCGCTTTAACGACTTCTTCTGGCATGGTTTCCGGCACGCGTTTGACTAATACTTCGCTTTCTGGCGCACTTCGCGCGCCTTCCGCGACTGCATTTGCCAGCGTTTCTACGTGGCCCCAGGTGCTGTAGTAGAGAACAAGAATTCTTGTCATTTCGGCGCTCCTCTCTCGATAACCGGGCTGATTATAGCCGTAATTCATTTGATATCAAATTAAATACAGAAGGGGGGACCGCTTGCTCCCGCGTATCGAGAGTGGCCGCAGCTACAAACGCGGCGGTGTTGTCAAGAGAGTTTTACTGGTGTTCATTGCAAGCGGCGAATTTGCCAGATCCTTAAGCAGTGCTGACACAGGTCGAGCCCTTCTTGGAAGGCCGGATTGGCGAGCTGGATCTTGGTAGCGCCAGAGCCGTAAATTGCATTACATCGCGGCGCGCAGGTGTCAATAAATGCAAAAAACGGCCGAGATGTGCAGATGGTGCGTGTCTGGGTAGGAAGACAAAGCAGCAAATCCTGTCGCCAGTCGATCCAGTCCGGCTTGCACTCGAATGATGAAAAGAAGGCTGGAAGGAAAGACCTGGCGATTGCTGGCCGCTTGCTTGTTGGGAATTTTATCTGCTGGTTCTGACCATAGGTAAAGCCGGGTGCCAGCTTTTGCCCCGTATCCAGCACGAACTAGGCTGACGTTGAACGCGCCTGATGCCCTTCCTTTTCTGACAGGAGGTCAAAAAGTTAAAATCTTGCAATCCTGCTGGAATCCTTGTAGTCAAGTCGAGTAAACGCTTTATGCCGGATATGAAGTGGGACGATGGTTTGGTCTGAGTTGAGTCATGCCGTCCACATGGTTGGGCGTCGCCTTCGGTCGGTTCGAGGCGTAGTCGCCATCATAACGGCCATCGGTGCGGCCATGCTATTTGGTTTTGTCGGCTTGGCGATTGATGGAGGCTTCTGGTATGGAACCCATGCGGCGCTGCAGGTCGCTGCTGACGCCGGTGCGATGGCAGCGGCGCGGCAAATAGATTCTTCCAATGCGAGCCAAGCTTATCTTCAAAGCGTCGCGCAGAATGCTGCAAACAAGGCAGTTTCGACGCTCAGATCTTCACCGTCGGTTGGTCTCGTATGGGATGCTAATTCTGTTACGGTTACGGCTAGTACGCCCGAACAACTGTTTTTTTCGGAGATAGTGGGCTACTTGGGTGGCAACCTTGTTGCCCGTGCGACCGCGGGTACAGCAGGAGGTTCACAGCCCTGCGTATTGGCTTTGACGAGTTCAAGTACAACGGGCGTTCTTGTTCAGGATAACGGAACGACGGTGAACTCACCAGACTGCGCAATGTATTCGGACGCAAGCGGAACGAGTTCGGTTGACATCAAGGGCGGTGATGTAACCGTCCCAGTGGTTGGTGCGGTCGGAAGCGTTGTTGGTGCGCCGACGAATACGCAGGTTATTCAGGGTGGCGCAGTTTTGCCTGACCCATACGCCAATCTTGCGGTGCCAATTCCAGGTTACGGTACGGGTACGTGTGGAACGTCTTGTCCTGCAGGTACTGCAGCAAATGTGACCACGGACCTGTCGCCGGGATATTATGGGTCCGGCTTGAATATAAGTGAGAACTCGACCGCAAGCTTGGCTCCCGGCGTATACTATATTGATGGCAGCCTGACTTTGAATGGCGATAGTACTATCACAGGGACGGGAGTAACATTCTATGTGACGGGTAGTGTCTTGTGGAACGGAAACAACAATACAGTTAGTCTTTCCGCTCCCACCAGTGGAACATACAGCGGTGTACTAATTTTCCAGTCAAGGACTGACTCCAGTCAGGCGTCTTTTAGCGGGAATTCGACGTTCAATATTTCGGGGTCGATCTACACCCCGGACGCGTCGGTAGTTTTTACTGGAAACGATACAACGGGCCCGGTTGTTAATATCACGCCGGGTGTGGGCGTTAATGTCGTTTCCCAGACTGTAACTGTTGCTGGCCACGCAACTATCAACACTGGTGAACCACCTTCGACGGGAGGTCAAGCCGTCGGTGGAACACCATTTCTCAGCGGTTGAAACGCTCGGTTACGCGGACGTACCCTGTCATGTGTAAAACAGACATCTTAGGAAAAACAAAATTTCGGCAACGGCTGACTTGGTATTTGTCCCTGAGAGACGCTCGAAGCCGACGGGGAGCGGCCGCCATCGAATTTGCTATCGGGGGTATGACGTTACTGTTGTTCTTCTTTTTGCTGATTGATTTGGGCGATCTGGCAGTTACGCAATACAGCCTCGATAACGGCGTTGGTGTGTCTGCGCGGTATGCGGCCGTACTTGCGTCGAATGCGATATATTCGAGTAACGGCATGTCTGGTGCCACTTGCCCGAACACATCGCTCATACAATCGGCGTTTGATGCGGCGGCAGCGCCGATGATACCGTCCAGTTCCGCTCCGGAAATTTCTGTAGATTGGTCCGGTACGATGACCAAGGTCTGTGGTGGTAGCTCGACTGCGCCAACGCCAGGAGGGTGGGTTACAGTTTCAGCTGCCTACGTATGGAAACCTCTCGTGTTTGCCAATGTTTTTTCGTCGGTCATCAACCTAAAAGCAACTTATTCTTATGATGTCATGCTTGCGCCGCTTAGTTGAAGCTTTTCGATGGTGTCGGCGACGCAGGCGCGGTAGCGTTGCGGTTGAACTCGCCCTTATTGTTAGTTTTTTGCTTGTACCGCTCGTCATCGGAAGCGTCGATATCATGTACGTGCTGATCGAACGGTACCAGATCAATCAAGCGCTAAATGAAATTTACCTGTTTGCGTGGACTGACCCTGCAGATGCGTCCAACTCGACCGATATAAGTAATATTTTGGCGCAATCCAGTACGATGTCGCTCGCGCCGATCGCCCTTGCAGACCAAACGAATAACCCGGGCGTGCTGTCATATTGCTTGCAGTCGGATGGATCATTAACGTCACCTGACAGTACCGGGGTATGTTCAACGGGTCAGACGGTGACTTACGTCAGTTACGCGCTGACAGCAGCGGTTCATTTGCCGGTCGGGGTGCCTTTTCTTCCACAACCCTTCAAAATGAACATCTCCGGATCTGCTCAACTGAAGTAAGTAGGTTCTGGTTGGCTGCTATGTGTGCATGCCGAAGTAGATAAATGCTCGCTTTTCGTTGTGTTATAGCGTTTTGTAATGGCTCGGTTCCTGCTTTAGGTCGTTGGTACGTCCGGTGCCTCTCAAGGGCGTTACCCGGATGTGTGACCGCCATTTAGTCATACGCGGCTTTTGCGATTTCGGTGTTAGTTTAGTCAAGCAGGAAGGCCATCAGGACTTTGCTTGCTCTGCTTGTGTCTGAAACGGAGAGCGAGTGAGGCCAACGTCAGATGCCGCTTAGGTGTCTATATAGCTTTGCATGAACCTTCGAAGAATCAGCTTCCGTTGTGTTTGTCTCGGTCTGGGGGGCCGAAAGTTCCGTGACGTTGCGCTACTGCATGAAGCTATTGTGTTGCAGGTGAGAGAGGGCAGAACCACAGTAATCGCGGAATATGGCGATGAGTACATGAGCCAAATGCACGGGATGCCGATCAGCGTCAGGAAAAGAAAAGCGACTCGAAATTAATGAGGAGATAATCCAACTCCGTATTTTGAGTACGGAATTACACTCGGTTGTACCCAATGCGTCCCGCTGCAACGTTGGAAAGGCGGGAACAAATCTCATACTCCGGGCTCACGAACATGCTAACGGTGTTTCTACATCGCGAATGATCCTGAGGGTCGTCGTGTCATAGACGAGGTCAATGGGAGCTGGTCGCTATCGGTGGGTGCCCCCGGCCAACAGGATAGTAGCGGAATCCAACGGCACGGATCGCGATCGGTTCAAAAATATTCCGAAGGTCAACAATAATATTACCGCGCATCAGAGTGGCAAGCCGTTGCGGCGCGAGTGCGCGAAATGAATTCCACTCGGTGACGATCACGAGCAGATCTGCACCATTTAGCGCCGCGTCCGTACTCTCGGCGTAGACGACGTTATCTGGGAGAAGCGGGCGAGCAACTGACATGGCCGCAGGGTCAAAAGCTGTGATGTTAGCACCTGCGTCAATCAGTCCTCTGATCAACGGGATTGAGGGGGCGTCACGCATGTCATCTGTTTCAGGCTTGAAGGCGAGCCCAAGGACAGTTATTGCAGAGCCGCAGACCGAACCGCCTGCTGCGTGGAGGACGCGGTCAGAGAGGCGCGATTTTCGGGCCTCGTTGACTGCAACGACGGCTTCTGTCAGGCGCGAGGGCGCGCCGGCTTCCGTAGCAATGCGGGCTAGGGCCTGAGTGTCTTTTGGGAAGCATGAACCTCCGAAACCCGGGCCAGGATGTAGGAATTTTCGTCCGATTCTGCCATCAAGACCCATACCACGCGCAACATCGTGGACGTCGCCACCCACCGCTTCGCAAAGATCTGCCATTTCGTTGATGAAGGTGACCTTCATCGCGAGGAATGCATTGGCAGCGTATTTTGTGAGTTCTGCTGTTTCCAGCGACATGACCAAAATCGGTGCCTCGATTAAATTCAGTGGACGATAGAGCTTCCGTAACACCGCTTCGGCGCGCGGTGTTTCGGCACCTATTATGATACGATCAGGGCGCATGAAATCAGTAATGGCACTACCTTCTCTAAGGAATTCCGGATTGGAGGCGATCTCAACGGATAGGTCCGGTCGCCTGGTGCAGGCCAATTTGCCTAGTCTACGGCCGGTTCCGACAGGTACGGTAGATTTCGTGATCAGTACGGCATCATGATCAAGAGCTGCGAGGACTTGCTCTGCAGCGCTGAACACATAGGTGAGATCAGCATGACCGTCGCCTCGTCGCGTGGGTGTCCCAACGGCGATAAACACTGCTTCCGCGTTTGCTATTGCTTCAGCAACCATGGCCGTGAAGCTGAGTCTTCCGGCCGCAGTGTTCCGTGCAATGAGCGTGTCGAGACCAGGCTCGTAAATTGGAATCTCGCCGCGACGCAGCCGTTCCAATCGTCTCAGCTCGGTTTCGGCTACGACGACTTCCACACCAAATTCCGCGAAGCATGCGGCGGAAACCAAGCCTACATAGCCACCACCAATAATTGCGATATTCAAATTTCAGACTCCACTTGACGATCACTTTGTGACAGGGAGACGATATGTCTCGCGGAGGCATGTGTAGCCCACGATTCTGCCTTGCGAAGACGTTGCATACAAATTTCCTTGCATTACAAAGACACTAAGCTGCCGACTTAACAAGTCAATCATTGGGTTGGCGAACGGTTGCCAGGAGCTCATTTTTAATTTGGGGTGTGACCAAGTGCGCCTTGTTTGTTCATGCAAACTAAATTGCCAGAACCGCATCGTTCAGGTCGATTGGATTGAACACGCGGCAATGGTAAGGACGATCACACGTATTAGGGGCGTCAATTGCGTTTAAAAAGTACGAGTAGTCAACATTGACCTCGACCAAATGCAGCATCGGTCTGGTCCATTCCATCTCCATGAGCAGTAACCGGTGGCTAGGTAGTGGCAAAAGCGAAGGCAAGAGTGTGTGATTCCGTTTTCGGCTCATACATTGCTCATTTTGGCAATTGGCTGCGTGATATTGAGACAGAACAATCTGCGCCAGAGGTAGATATTGGGTAATCCGTGATGTCTTTTTTGGATGCGCCGATGTGATTGGGGCGCGGTAAGTTGACGCTTGACTGGCGGCTGCCAAATACCATTAGCGATGGTGGTGCTGGAATGAAATTTTTTCGCAACGGATGTTGTGTTGTGGAGGCCTTCTCTGTGCGACCTCACGCGATATGTGGCGTTCATTCAACAGGGTGCAGCTTGTACTTAAGCATGGCTCATGCTTTCGGTGGAGTGTTACGGTCGAATAAGGGTAACATTGTATAGAATGTCCGCGCAGTCTTTTCTGCTTCAACCCGACATGTTGTTACGTGCCTATCGGCTTGGGCTGTTTCCCATGGCTGAGACCCGCGACTCACAGCGCTTGCATTTCCTTGACCCAGATCGCCGTGGAATTTTGCCGCTGGATCGATTTCATCTCTCCCGCCGTTTGGCACGAACATTACGAGTCACGCATTTCACCATAACTGCCGACCGAGATTTCCGGAGGGTGATTTCAGCGTGTGCGGCAAGGGCGTCGAAGCGTGCAGAAACCTGGATTAATCAAGAGATCGAATCGTCGTTTTGCCTCCTTGCTGAACGCGGCTATGCGCATAGTATTGAGGTTTGGGATCGGGAGCGGTTCGTCGGCGGGTTATACGGGTTGGTGATCGGCGGAGCCTTTTTTGGGGAAAGCATGGTCAGTTTTGCACGCGATGCGTCGAAAATTGCACTTGTGCATCTCGTGGCGCGGCTTCGCCTTGGTAGGTTCAGTTTGCTCGATACGCAATTTATTACTGATCATCTAAGCCATTTTGGAGCACTCGAAATTTCTCGCGCAGTATATCATAGCTATTTGGCGGAGGCGGTTCTGCAGGACGTGTCTTGGGTGGCTAATCCTGATCCAGCCAAACTGAGCCACGAGATTGCGGTCATGCGCGACGAAACACGGAGTAAAAGCCGATGAGACTGTCAACGATGTTATGGCCACTGGTTGCCGCGGCAGCGGTGCTCTGGTTGGTGGCCAGGAATGCTGCCGCAGCTCCGCAACCCATGTTGCTACCTACCCATGACATGGTTGGGATTTATCGGGTCACTCCCTCTGGCCGGTCGAGTATGACCTGGCGTGTCCAGTATTCGGCGGAGTTCAAGCGCGTACGGATGACTAGCCTGGGTGGCGGCGCGCTCGGTACCGTGATTCTTCTGGATTTGAGAAGGCTTACCGCTGAGATGATTATACCGCAGATGCATGCGGTCGTAAGTATTCCGGGAATCGCGGTCGCGATGCAACACGCGCTTGCTGGGAAGGGACTAAGATTCACGGCACTAGGCCAGAAAATGATCGCCGGGCATCGTTGTACGCGTTATCTGGTGCTAAGGCGTTCCGCAGAGGGTACTGCGTGCCTTACTAGCGATGGCGTCCTGTTAGGCGGAGAGGGAACCGATGCGCAAGGCTCGGTACAGGTCGTTGCGCTCCGTGTGCGTGAAGCGGTTCAGCCACCGAATCTGTTCCGGCCGCCTTCGGGTTATTCCAGGATCAATTTACCCCCGGAATTGCTCCCACGGTTGATGGATTAATGGGGGTGGCTCCACTAAAGTAGCTCCTTGACTCGGAGATGAGTGATAGTGACATTGCAGTCGGTACCGAGCATCAGCTGCCCTCAGCTGTTTTTCGTAACGATTGCCTCGCCGTACAGGTTTTTGTGGCACGCGGGGATGGGATGTCTTAGACCATCTTTTTGTTTTTCCCCTTCTTTTTTTGTTGCCCATGATGATTGGTATATCGTTTTGTCTCCGGCACGTCATGTCGGCGCAATGATGCCACCGATCTGACAATCTGACTTCTACATTTACGTTCCAGCGATACTCAGTATCGTGGATCTGGCGGTGACATTTGTAACTACCGCAGTTTTTTGTTCTGGAGCCAACAGAAGCTGTCTCATCGGCGCGTTTGGCCAATGCTGGGTGTATTGCTCAACATGAGCAGCAGTCGTTGAAAATTAAAAAGTAACAAGGTATTCACCACAATATGATGTTTGTGGACATTTTGTAGAGACCCAATTAAGGGGCTCAACATGACCGATGCCAAAGCCGAATTTTTTATCGTGCGAGTGGTTTTGCAGGGGTCATGGTCACAGTAGCAGGGCATCCTTGTAGCGGTTCATTATGCAACGGGGTTTTGGACACAATCGCGACCCAGCGTAGGTGTTGACTTCTGCACCACCGATGACACCATCGCCAAAACACTGCTACCAGAGATCATGCAGCGAATCGGTCGAACAACGCTCGGGCTGGGAATTGACGCGATGGTAACGGCTTTCTCGATGTCGGCGTTCGCCGCGCTTCTCGTTCTTATCGGAGACGCTCTATTCGGGCCCTGGTTTTCGTCGTTCATGATCAATGGCCTTGGGCCGTTCGGTCACATCACGGTGGGCCTTGATCGGGTAGGGGCGATTTTGCTTATGCCGGTGTTTTTTGTTGCGGGTGTGGTTGTTCTTGTTGCTCCGGACATGTGCGAATGGCGGTTCGCGGGGGGAGTAGTTGCGTTTGCGCTCATGGGGGCCGGCCAAGACATATACGTGGCGACATTCGGTTTGCTTTCGGCATGCTGGCTAACTGTTGGCTGCGCCGGCACGGAGGCATTGCTTTTGTCAGCAATTCCGGTGTGTCTCGTACGCCCATTATTGGCTTTGCACGTTTTTGTACACGTCGATGGCAGCGTGGATAATCTCCTGCGGCTACTTAGCGCGCTTATTGCGCCACTTGGTGCTGCTCGAGCGTGCAATGCTCATGATCTGCGGCAATACGCGCGGGCAACAGCACTCGGCTTGTCCGGCATTGCGGTAGGAGCGTTCACGGCCGGTATGTTGCGGGTTGCAGTCGGGGCGGCGGTACTCGCCGCGCTGACCGGGCCTGGGCTCACTCTGAGTGCGAACCTTCTTCGCAAAGAGATTGGTACAGATGAATTCGACTGGCTTGGTGGTCTGGCGCGGGGTATGCCAGACCTTTCCCTCATCCTTCTGGTTTCCATCTTCGCCGTGTCTATAGTGCCTCCAGGCGCTGGATTCGTAATTTTGCTTCGATGCTGGCGCCACATCGCAGTCGATCGGAGCGATCTGGCTATGCTGACCTACGGCGTTGGCGTTGTTGCGTGGTCGGCACTGTCGACCTTTGCCGCGATCCGGGCTTTTGGTGCGATCTCGCTGGGGCGCCCACGCAGTTTGCGCGCCGCCGCTGCAGAAGATACTCGCGATCGGGGGCTGTTGGGGGTTTTGCTACTCGCAGTTGGGGCATTGCTCGTCGGCTGGTTCGTGATGCCCGACCGCTGGTCGCTCGCCCTGCTGACGTTGATGTTGACGGCTATAGTGGCCGTCTTACGTTGGGCCGAGACGCGTGTAGGCAGTGATTTCGTCCCTCATTGGACGGAAGGCTTTGCCAAGCCACCCGCGTGGATGCCGTTCAACGACCCAAGGACTGAGATTACAGCAAGCGGATTCGTCCGGCCGCTTTTTGGTTCCGATAAAACCTCGCTTGGACTGTTGCCCAGATTGCGGGCTGCAATACGGTCAGTTTTGGCATTATGATAGCTTTTCTTCTCCGAATGGTTGCCACGGCCATGGAGTTGGCTCTTGCGGCAGTCGCTGCCTTTCTCCTTGAGGTGGGGTTGATTTGGATCCGTGCCAAGGGCGCAGGGCGTGCCCCGCCGCCATTTTTGCAGCCTTTGTTCGATCTCGTGAAACTGTGGCGGAAGCGACGAGCTACACCGGAATTTTCTTCTCCTTTAGCATCGATGTGGGCGCCGTTGAGTGTGTCAGCGATGGCGTTGGCGGCTTTTGTTGTCCCGGGTGCCTTCTTCGATACTCTGACGCAGCCGTTGGCGACAGCACCAGTCGTTATTGGGCTTCTGTCGCTCGGGCGCGCAGCCCTAATACTTGCTGCGCTTGACGCTGGACAAGGGGCGCGTGGTTTGTCAGCGGCGTTGGCTGCTCGCGACTTGGTCGTGTTCGTGATCGCTTTATCCTTGGTGGGGCTGGTCCATGGTGAAATTGCGCGATCTCTAACGTTGGTGGCTCCGGTGGGTTCCGATACTACTGATGTCGTGGCACAAATCTTGGGTATGGCAGGGTTATTCCTTGTCTTGAGTCTTGAAGAGATTTCGCCCGCAGCAGACAGTTCCGGTCCTGATCGTGCATTGTGGGTGGTGGCTGCCATGCTGGGGCGTGTCGCGGTGATTCTATTTGCCTTCGACACACTGTCATGCCTCGATGTTGCGAATGCAAAACATGCCGGCAGCTGGCTTCCAGGCGTGATGCTGTTTTTCGTGAAAATGATAGTTGCTTTTTTGTTGATGGCCCTCGCGCCGATAATGGCGCCGGTAAAGCGATGGTCTTGGAGTATACCTATCGCCTTGGCATTGCTGGTCTTAGCCCTGCTTTTACCAAACCTGGTAGGGATTCCTTCGAAATCTTGGCTTTTTGTCACGCCAGTGATGATTGGGGGGGCAATTGTCGTGATGCGACGGTGGGGGTGTGTGGTTGATAGCTTGATGTTGGCCCAGGTAGGGGAACGGCC
>JAJZCS010000120.1 GCA_021829055.1 Pseudomonadota bacterium | reverse complement strand
CGGAAAAAACCTCGGACGTCGGCATCGGGCCGTGCGGGTGTTTGATCTGAAGATTGGGCAGGATGTGGAGAACGTCGCGCAGCATGAAATTGAGGAATTGCATGTGAGAATCGACCAGCTAACGATCGAGAACGATTTCTTTGGCCAGCAGATTCAAAAAAATGGGCGTGCCGGACCGGCAGGTACAGCTCGGAGGTGATCGCCCTGGGCTGCCGATCTGCCGCAGGGAGCGATCCCCGAGATTGCGCGATCGTGGGGCTATCGACGCAGGGTCGGAGAACGGCAACAAAGTTAGAGGGGTGTTGTCGAGTGAGAACGTGTGGCGGTAGTTCGTCCAAACGCTTCGTGATGGTCGGGCCTATCCCGTAATGAGACGAAAGCCAACGCCAGGCTTCTGCGGTTGTTTTGTTTTTCTGAGCTGTCGATTTTTTAGTTTTTTGGTGCGTAGTGACGCTAGGAAGTAAAGAATGAAGACGGAGTGTAAAAAAGTTGGAAGTGTACTCTGCAATGGATGACGATACCGTCACCAGCATTTATCAGACGAAACCCCAGAGAAGTATGTTGGGTTCCGTCAAGGAGTACTTACGTCATGGGGTGGGGTCATACACGTCTACCAACAAAATGCCCAGTTGCATTATGCGGCACTGACGCCAGACACATAGTCGCGCAGGCTACGAACCTGATGATCCTGCTCCTCAATGAGTCGTTTGACCACGTCACCGATACTAACAACGCCGATTAATTTCCCATCCTCCACGATCGGCAGATGACGAAAGCGCCCGTCTGTCATCAAATTTTCCGCTTCAAAAATCGTCGTCTTCAAAGACGCAACTGTGGGATGCCGCGTCATTAGTTGGGCCACGGTCATATCAAGGGTCTTCGGGCCATTGGCCGCTAAACTTCGCACGATATCGCGTTCCGAGAGCATCCCCAGCAGCTCATGTTCGGGCGACTGCACGACTATGGCGCCAATTCCATGCTCGGCAAGAAGGGCAACAGCGGCGCGGATTGTTGCATCCTGGCCGATCGTGATGGCTCCGAGCGTCTTGCGCTTCAGAACGGCATTCATCGTGGTCATGTTTTCCTCCGTTAGCCAAGCGCAGCATTATTTTATTCGAATAATTCTAATCCGTTCTACTTTCGGAGATCAAGCACATAATCGACAGATCGTCCGCTTCCTGAGAAGCTATGTGACTGAGTTGTACAATCCTTTGTCTCTAAAAAGTAAAAATTCACGATAATGATGTCATCGATATAAATTTAGCCATTGCTTGGTCGCCTGTAAATTAAACGACCTGGCGGGGCTGGAGGCCGTGGCCTGGTGAGTGGTTTGGGGAATTGAGCCAGGCGAAGATGGCGCAAAGAAGCCTGATCAGCCATCTGCAGAGGAGGCGGAGGTTGTGCCCGACGCCGGCGAGGGCGGCATTGATGGCATCCCCGTTGATGCCGCGCAGGTGGAGAACTGGGCCTGGAGAATGGGATCGCCGGCTTAATTGGACGAGGCGCCGCTTCCACCTTAATTCCCACCCGGCGTTGGTCCTCACCGCAGGAGGCAGTTCACATCCAGTCGCGACTATCACACTGGTGTGGGCTACTTATTAGAACAGGGTTAATTGTTCACTTGGACAAACACTCGGGCGCGAGAATTGTGTCGTTGCAAGTTCTGGGGGGGCAGAGTGAAGCGCAAATTGGCGGCATGCGCGTCGAAAACGACTGTGGAGTAGTTGGGCATAGGGTCCCGAACCAGAAAAACGCCGCCCGAAAAATGAATCGCTTAATTGTCCGTTCCGAGTTGCTCGAATCAGCCCGAGGATTTTTGCGGCGCGGTCTGGCACAATACGGTTCAGCCAGTCGCGGAATAAATCACCTACTTCATTAGGCAGACGGAGCAGAGTCAACGCCGCTGACGAGGCCCCCGCCGATGCGGCGGCCTGGAGAATTCTTTCAAGCTCAGAATCATTCAGGCCCGGGATCATTGGTGATGCGAATACACCTACTGGGATTTTGGCATCCGCCAGACCTGCGATGGCTTGTAGGCGCCGGGTTGGCGACGAAGCGCGTGGCTCCATGGCGCGAGCAAGGCGCGCATCGAGTGTGGTGATCGAGATGTGCGTACAAGCCAGGTTACGCTCAGCCATACGCTGCAAAATATCAATATCGCGCAAAATGCCAGCGGATTTCGTTACGATAATAACAGGGTGATTAAATCGCTCGAGCACTTCGAGCACAGCTCGAGTAAGCTTCAACTGGCGCTCTATCGGCTGATAAGGGTCGGTATTGGAGCCGAGTACAATTGGCGCTGGAACATAATTTTTGCGGCGCAGTTCACGCTCGAGAAGTGCCGCTGCGTCGGGCTTGAAGACCAATTTGGATTCAAAATCCAGGCCAGCTGAAAAACCGAGATAGCAGTGGGTGGGGCGGGCATAGCAATAGATGCAGCCATGCTCGCAGCCACGATAGGGGTTCACGCTCCTATCGAATCCAAGATCAGGGCTTTCGTTCCAGCTAATTATCGAATGTGATCGGTCCCGGATCAGTACGGAGCGCAGCGGAGGCTGGGAAATGGCGATAGTTCCCCAACCGTCATCGAATACTTCAATATCTCTCGTGTCAAATCGATTAGCGGGTGCAAGGGCTGTCCCACGGCTAGGCAGCTTCGAACGATCCAAGATGACTGACTGTCGGTTCATGATATGTTCTTATATTCAAAGCATGGCTGTCGACCCAAAGCAAGAACAAAAACTGAACATTCACGATTAACTCCCGCGCTTGCGGCAGATTCGCTACACGCTAGGGTTGAATTTTCGTTCGGTCGCGCCCGTAATGATCTTCGAGCCGAACGATGTCGTCTTCCCCGAGATAGGCACCTGATTGAACTTCAATCAGCGCAAGTGGAATTTTGCCTGGGTTGTGTAGCCGGTGAATACAACCGAGCGGAAGATAGATGCTTTCATTTTCATGTACCAGGCGCACTTCCGAGTCGCGAGTCACAAGCGCCGAACCTCCGACGACCACCCAGTGCTCGGCCCGATGGAAGTGTTTTTGCAACGAGAGCCTTGCTCCCGGATGGACGACAATCCGCTTCACCTGGAAGCGGTCGCCTTCGATCAGCGTTTCATAGAATCCCCAGGGTCGGTAAACGCGCGCATGAGTGTCCGCTTCGGCTCTGCCCAACCGCTTGATGCGCTCGACGAGGAGCTTGACATCTTGTGATCGATCGCGGCGGGTAACGAGTACGGCATCCCGGGTGGCAACGACGATTGTGTCGTCAACCCCGAGTACGGCGGTAACAACGCCTTCACTGCGCACATAGCAATTGCCCAAATCTTCGATTACTGCATCGCCGACAACGACGTTGCCGTTCGGATCCTTAGGGGCAATATCCCAAACGGAGGACCAGGAACCGACGTCTGACCAACCGAGCGAGGCAGGAATTACGGCGGCGCGGTCGGTTTTTTCTGCAATGGCGCAATCGAAGCTGACATTAGGGGAGCAGCAGAATGCATCAGCACCCAAGCGCACAAAATCGAGGTCGTGCGTGCGCTGGTCAAGGGCGGCGGTTACGGCGCTGACGACGTCTGGCGCGTACCGCCTGAATTCATCGAGCAGAGTACTTGCCCGCGCCACAAACATCCCAGAGTTCCAGTAATGCCGGGAATCTGCGATCAGACGCTTAGCTGTTTCTGCATCGGGCTTCTCGATAAAACGGGCAACACGAAAAGCGTCATCGATCATGGACAAGGCGTCACCGCGTTCGATGTATCCGTAGCCAGTTTCAGGCGCGGTCGCGTTCATTCCGAACGTTGCTATCAAGCCCGCGTGCGCGACGTCAGCCGCAGTGGTGAGCGTTTTCAAGAGCGCGGCATGATCGGTGATTGCCGCGTCGGCAGGTAAAATCCACAAAATCGCGTTCTGGTTGGTTTCGGCGGCAAATAAAGCAGCGGCCGCGATCGCTGGTCCGGAGTTTCGACCCTCTGGCTCAAGCAGGATTCTTCCCTTGACGTCATTATGCTCGCGCAACTGTTCGGCGACAATGAAACGCTGGGCTTCGTTGGCAATGACCACTGGAGCGGCAAAGTTCTGGCCAGCCGCACGAGCAGCTGTTTCTTGCAGCATCGTGCGGGCAGATGTCAGTGGCCAGAATTGTTTTGGGAAGGATTTTCGTGAGATCGGCCACAGTCTTGTGCCTGAACCGCCGCACAAGATTACTGGTACGATCCCTATGCGATGCTCCCCGATCTGTTCTGCCATGAATGCGCTCCGTAACTCTTCCGGCAACATTGCCAGTGCTAGTGTTTGCCGTCCAGCATCGAGCCAAGGAGCATGTCAGATGATTGAAGATGGTAAAAAATTCGCTCTCAGCGACTTAACAAGTGCTGAATTCCGCCAATTGATACCATGTCGACCGATAATTCTCTTGCCACTTGGCAGCCAGGAAGATCAAGGCCCGCACGCACCGATGGGCGACCATCGACTGGCCGGGATGGTCACATGGCAGATCGCCGCTTCCGCAAGTTCGAGTGGAATTTTGACGCTCGCCGCGCCCACCTTGCCGTTCGGCGCAGCCGATCATTTCGGGGCAATCGCCGGTGGAATGGCACTGCGGCCATCTATCTTTCGCGAGGTGCTGGTTGATCTTCTCGATGAACTGCTACGCCATGGTCTCACGCGGATCATCATTTTTAATGGGCATGGCGGAAACGTGCCGATCATTCACGAGGTAACTCTTGGGGTCCGGCGGAAGGGTGGTCCAATTATACCTTCGTTTTATCTATGGAAAGTCGCGCAGGTTCTCATGGAACGGCTATGTCGGGTCAACGAGGGGGCGTTTGGTCATGGTGGCGAGCCTCTGACCTCGATTTCACTATGGTTGCGCCGAGAAGCCATGCGGCCGGATCTTTGGGTTTCGCCTGAACCGGCAGGGCGGTTTCTTGACTTGCCAGTTGCAGGGTTCGGCTGTGTGGACTTCGAAGGCATCCCGATTGATGTGCCTGTCGAATACGATCTGGTTGCGCCGAATTCTGCTTTTGTAGACGCAAAAGAAGCAAAAGCCGATATTGGACACGCCATTGTTGATGAGCTGGTAAAATTAGGGGTGCGCTTCTGCGCCCATATGGCTGCCGTATCCAAATGATGTTTCCGCTTTGGATTCCCATAACAATGGCGGCCGCAGTTTTTCAGGTTTGGCGCACGGCTCTCCAGGCGCGATTACGTGGGGCTTTGCCCCCTGGCGCGGCAGGGTTTGTACGCTATCTGTATGCGCTTCCTGCGGATTTTGTTTTTGTCGGCCTGTCAATGATAATGTTGCGTCAAGGATTGCCGACCGGCTCCATTAAATTTGTGTTCTTGTGCTTGGCCGGTGGTGTGGCCCAAATTTTTGGCACCATCCTCCTACTGAACGCTTTTGCCCATCGTAGCTTCGTTGTTGGCACGGCTTACGCTAAGACAGAAGCCGCACAACTCGTTGTGTTTTCAGTATTTATTCAGCATATACACGTCGGGTTACCAGCGACTATTGGCATTCTGCTGGCGGTGAGCGGCGTGTTCGTACTCAGCTTTGCCGGGCAACAACTAAGCCTGCGTAGCTTGGCACGAGCATCTGTTCAGCCAGCAGCGCTGTTTGGCCTCGCGGCTGGCAGCGCATTTGCCGTCACAGCAATTTCGTTGCGCGCAGCATCACTCGAACTGTCAGAAACGCCCATCCTACTGAAGGCCGTGGTGATCCTGGCATTGACGAATACACTCCAGACGCTTGTGCAGGGAGGATACATGGCGCTGCGGACGCCTCGTGACTTGTATGCCGCGTTACGGCTGTGGAAACGGGGAGCGGTCGTGGGGATCTTATCGTCTTTTGGATCAGGATGTTGGTTTGCCGCTTTCGCTTTGGCCAACGTTGCGCTTGTTCGGGGGTTTGGACAGATCGAGATTTTACTTACTCTTGTGGTCGGACATTTCTGGCTTAAGGAGATTCATAAGCGGGGCGAAGCCGCTGGGTTGCTGTTAGTTGGGGCTGGTGTCGTGTTGATCGCAATTGCAGGCAGTCAATAAATTGGATTTGCGTGAGTGTGTTGTGGCTGCGGCGTACTCTGGGATGAGTGGCCGGGAGGCGGCGAAGTCTTTCTCGGTTGGGGTATCGTCGGCGATCAGATGGGGCCGGCGCGACCGCGAGACCGGCGGCCTCGGCGATGGGCGGCAAGCGGCCATTTTCGTTGGCGATGGAACGGTTCTGGATCCTTGCCCGGCTGGAGGCCACAACCCGGACCTGACCTTGCGGGCGCTGCTGTCCGAATTGCGCGAACGGGGCATCACCGTGAGCTATGGCGCTGTCTGGAATATCGTGCCTCGCGCCGGCAAGAGCTTAAAAAAAAACGAACTCGGATCGGCGGCCTGCCTGTGGCGATAGAAGCAGGTGGCGCTATGGTGGAGCGGACGAAAGCTTTTTGGTG
>JAJZCS010000119.1 GCA_021829055.1 Pseudomonadota bacterium | reverse complement strand
CCGTCCGGGTGCGGATCAGGTCGCGCTCCACATCCGCCAGGCCACCCAATACGGCCAGCATCAACCGGCCAGTGCTCGTACCGGTATCGGCCCACGGTTCCGCCAGTGACCGGAACAGCGCGCCGGCATCGGCGATCTGCTAGACGATCGCGAACAGGTCGAACGTCGAGCGCGCCAGGCGATCGATCCGCGTCACCGTCACCACGTCGCCGGCCGCGACGTACCGGAGCATCCTTAACAGCTCGCGGCGATCGGCCCGCGCTCCGGTCGCTTTCTCGCGGAAAATTTTCGCGCAGCCGGCCGCTTTCAACTGCTCAAGCTGGGCATCGAGCGTCTGGCCGTAGGTGCTGACTCGGGCATAGCCGATCAGGCGGGAAGAGCGGTCTGTTTCGGTCATATCTTGCGGAAAGTGTAAGCCATTGATTCGCCACGGGCAAGCCGGTTTTCCGAAAGTCTTTCTATGATGTGACTTGTCGCATAATTCCTAAGCGATGCGACAATCGCTGCGTTGCCGTTTTTTCCAGCTCGCTGCTTGATCTACGATCCAGGCCGCGAGCTGTGCCTCAGCCCGTTCTATGGCAACGGCTCCTCGACGTAGATTCTCTAGCCGCAGAGAGGAAACATCGTGGAGGCCCATCGTCGCAAGTACATAATGAAGATAGGGCGTGAGGAAGTCCGTCTGTTCGGCCGAGGGGGCGGAGAAGGAACCGCCACAGGCGATTATGGTGAAGACAGGCCGGTCACTTAGGAGGCCCACCTTGCCCTCCGGGGTGCTGCGGAATGTGCGTCCCGGTCTCGCTACATAATCAACCCAGGTTTTAAGCACAGACGGCACAATGAAATTGTGCATTGGCGTGTCGATCACGATGAGATCGGCGGCTTCCAGTTCGGCGATCAATGTTTCAGAGTAGGTGAGTGCGGCTAATTCCCGAGCGCCGCGTTCCTTCTCTGCCATAAGGCTTGCCTCGACGAATGTTTGATCGGGATATGGTGGCGGCCACTGCGAAAGGTCACGCTCGGTTATTAGCATGTCCGAAATTTCCCTAAATTTCGCAATGAGCGCATGGCCGGCCTTTCGGCTCTGCGAGGCGGGGCCGCTCGGGCTTGCACTGACATGAAGTGCACGGGCACGTTGTTGCTCTCGTATCAGGGGAGAAGCACGTTGAAACGCAGCGCCGTCGCAAGGAGACCTTGACGATAGTAGAAACGATGACCGAGCGTATTGGTCAGAGGCGTGTCCAACACAAGCTTTGTGCAGCCGAGCGCCCGTCCCTCCGCTTTTAACCGTCCCATCAGGACTCGGCCGTGACCGCTGCTACGGGAGTCTTCATCGGTCACAAGATCATCGACATAGAAATGCACGCCATGCACTAGGTTCTCCTGAACGCGGAAACCGGCTAGGGCGACGGGTTTTGCTCCTTGCCAGAGAGCAAGTAAGCGGTAGCCTGCGGTGACCTGCCTCTGCCATCGCGCCAGAAACTCGTGCTCAGAGGCGAGGTGCGGCCGGAGTTGCCGCATCAATCCATAGCAGGCCACAACCTCAGATTCCTTATCCACATATCTTACCTCTGGCAGGATGGGTGACGCCATGCTTCCCTCTCGCGGTGATTTCGCCGTGCTCATGTGCTTGCTGATGCGTGAGGGAGCGGTGGCGAGAATCGCAGTGCTACGCCAAGACGATTCCAATTATTGATAGTGCCGATTGCAACGGTCAGAAAGACCGCTTCCGTCTCCGTAAAATGCTCACGTAGAGCTCCATAGACTTCGTCAGATGCGCCTTGGATGGTCACCGCAGTCAGAGACTCGGCCCAGGCAAGAGCGGCAGATTCCCGCTCAGAAAAGACCCCAGCATCCCGCCAGGCGGCGACCAAATCAAGTTTCGTGCTGGTTACACCGACCTTTCGGGCAATATTGAGGTGATGCTGGATGCAGAAAGCACAACCATTGATTTGCGAGGCCCGGACTTTGACGAGTTCCGTTAAATGCTTGTCGAGGCCAGAATCATCGACCGCCTTTCCCAGAACCGCGAGCGCGGCATATGCCGCCGGAGCAAGGTTTCGGAACGTCTGATAATCCACGCGGGGGATCCCGGTTGACATGTCTGGTCCTTTCAGGCGATTTCGCCTAATATCAAAACTCTAACAAGATATAAGAGTTCTTACAATATGAGTATGCCACCGTCAAAAGTTCAATTGCCCAAGCCCGGTGAGGGGAAGCGGGGGGAAAAGGGCTATATCGGATACCTGTTACGGCAAGCCGCTGGCGCGTACCGGCACCGGGTAGAGCTGGCATTGGCGGACCTAGACGTTACACCACCTCAGTTTTCGGTGTTGACCATGCTCGCCGCTTATCCGGGCCACTCCAACGCCGATCTTGCGCGCTTGGCTTTGCTCACCCCGCAGACGCTCAGCGTGATCGTCTCCAATTTGGAGCGTGCCGACTCAATAGTGCGTCGCCCACATGCGATTCATGGACGGATTCAGCATCTTGATCTTAGCGAAAGTGGCAAGGCTTTGCTGGCAACCTGCCGTACCCGGGTACACGCAATAGAGCATGAGTTGATTGCCGATCTGGCCCCGGATGAAGAACTGGCGATTAGAAAATGGCTTGTTCGTGTTGCGACTGCCGATGTCGCATAAGTTGTAAGTTTTGCGACACTTAGGCCGTCTCCCGGTCCGCATAGCTTTTTCTTGTCGCGTTTCTTGGTCGCGTGTTGTATCTATTGCGCGACATAACTTACGACAGGAAAGCTCATGCCCAAATCAGCTTCCGGTCCCTTGATCGGCTATGCCCGCGTCTCCACTCAAGGCCAAGCCCTCGCCCAGCAGCGCACCACGCTACGCGAGGCCGGCTGCACCCGAATTTTCGAGGAAAAGGTCAGCGGGGCCAAGCGTGACCGGCCGGAGCTGGGTCGGCTGCTCGATCACCTGCGCGTCGGCGACGTGGTGACGGTCACGCGCCTGGACCGGCTTGCCCGCTCCACCCGCGACCTTTTGGAGATCGCCGAGCGCATCAAGGAGGCCGGCGCGGGTCTGCGTTCGCTCGCCGAGCCGTGGGCAGACACCACCACGGCGGCCGGGCGCATGGTGTTGACCGTGTTCGCTGGCATGGCCGACTTCGAGCGGTCCCTGATCGTAGAGCGCACCGGCGCCGGCCGGATCGCGGCCAAGGCGCGTGGTGTGCGCTTTGGGCCGAGCCCTACTCTCGGAACCGAGCAAATCGCTCATGCCCGCCAGCTCATCGAGACGGAGGGCAAGCCCGTGGCTGAAGTGGCCCGCTTGCTGGGGGTCCATCGGGCCACGCTCTACCGGGCCTTGGAGGCACGCCAGTAGCATTACCCGGAGATGCGATGCGATTTCCGAAAGTTTTTGATTTTCGTGAAAACGCTTGCGAACAGTAGGCCGTTCCAGCCGGCCACACGATTCTCTACCCAGCGAACCAGATTTCATGTGCAGCTCGAGCCGGTCGATGGGATTCATCTTAAACTACATGTGGCGGTTTAATATTTTATTGCTACTAAATGTGCTATATGGTATGGTTGGAGGTGAAAGGGACTCCACCATGAACAACAAAGATCGACTCTTTGTAGAGCAGCGGGAGCAGGGGGATTACGCGGTTCGGAAGCCGAACTCGGCCCGGGCGAGCGCCGTAGCCCCAACCCAGAAAGAGGCGATTGAGCGCGCGCGGCAACTCAACCCCGAGACGCCACCACTCGTCGAGCGTGTTCGCAATACCAAAACAGGCGGTCGTGATCAGTGGCGGAAGCCGTAGGGAAGGGGGCACATGCTCAAGATGACCGGTCTGGATGAATTCCAGCGTAAGCTAAGCGATATGGCCCATCGAGCGGACGGCCTGTCGGGAAACCATAGCGTGCCGCTCCCAGACCTGCTTACTCCCGATTTTCTCCGTCGATGCAGCCGCTTTCAATCAGTGGAGGAGATGTTTGAGGCGAGCGGTTTCAAAGTCGAGTCGGAAGATGACTTCTCCGCCATCCCAGATACCGAATGGGACGAATTCGTCCGCGCCAACACATCGTTCCCTTCGTGGGAGGTAATGCTGGGGAAAGCCGGGGGCGCATGGGCAGCAAGGCGGCTAGGATTTTAACTACCAAAAATACACCAACGATGGGCCTGTTTCCATGACACCAGAGCACGAGAATGATCTACGCTTAAAAATCCTTGATATTTTATTTCACCTTGAGCCTTCAATTGAGGTAGGCGGTAGCATATTGGTTCAACCCAATATCGGGGAGAAAGAGACGACTAATACAATAACTATTCCAGGATATAACTGGGAGCAAATTGATTCACAGCTTCGCATAATGTGCCAAAATGGCATAATTAGTTCAGGTAGTGCCCAGTATGATGCTCCAGCAATCGGTATATATTTTAATTCATTGACTCCGCTGGGCCATAAAATTCTTGGGAAATAGGCAAAGCAGACCGCCTACAAATCGATCTCAGCATCGGGCTCCTCTGCCGCCAGTGCGCTCATGTAGGCCAAGCATAGGTCGCGGGAGCGGTAGCGCCCATAGGTGACGATCTCCTCCCGTTCAACGATCGGAAACGTCGAATATATGTAGCGCACGTCATCGCGCTCAGTGACGCCGTAGAGATGGAAATACACGGCATCGAGCTTGGCCCGGAGCTTCAGCCTCCGGTCTTCGTCCCAGATGAACGGCGGTTTCACGGCTCCGGCCTTATCGACATATCCCATGTCCACAGCAAACGGGGCCATGTCCTGCGAAGTGTAAGTCAGTTCCAGAACGGCTTCGCACACGATCTGGGCCGCCGTCTTTTTGCCAAATCTGGTTGTCGTGTAGCGGTCAAGCGGGATGACCGGAAGCTGTTCGATGATAAATAAATTCAGCGTTTGTCCTTGAATTTTTTGTCTCGTGATAAAATCAAAAACTGTTGCATTCAGGTTGGCCCCCAGAAGCCATTCGTGACGTTCCTCTCCATCTGCTTTCAGAAGCGGAACTTTATTGCCGAAAGCGACGGTCGGAAGCAACGCCGAAATGAACGTTCTAACATTTGTTGGCGCTGTAATTTCCTTAAAACCAAGAACCCAGCCATTTTCTTCCGTCCAGCCGCATTCAGAGCCTTTTACCCAGAACTGCGGATCAGGCATCCAGTCCGGGCTTTCGTGCTGTTCCAGTGTTGCCGGCAGGGGCTGTGCCGGACGATGCTGATTTTCCGGGTTCACCACAACGCTCGCGGCCCGATGATCGAACGCCTGCACCATCTTGCCTTCATACAGCGGCATCCAGTCCCCGGCCTTGCTCCGAAACCGGTTGCCGCCGATGGGGTAGGCGCCTTCCTTTTCCTCCAGCTCCTGCCTGGTACGGAACAGATTTGAGTCATTGGTCATGTCGAACATGCGAAGGTATTTCACCGGCCATGCCTTGACCTCGGTGCCGGATGAGCGATCGACCAGCACCGGCAGGCGACGATAGATCGCGGTCGTCAGCGCCGCGTCGCGCCGGGTCCGGAAGATCGGCGCGGTGCCGGTATTGGGATTGACGCTGGCGAAATCCTCGGCCGAAAGCGGGAAACAGCGCTCCGGGTCGAGCAATTCGGACACGTCCTGCAGAAAGAAGGCGCAACGCGTGTCGGCATGAACCGGGGACGGGCTGGCGATGAACGCACAGAACTTGAACCGGCTGTCCACGTCCGGGAAAAACGGCTGGGCATCGAAGCGCGTCCGCCGGTTCTCGAAATCATACAGCGCCTTCATCCGGCCCCCGGTCGCCACCCCCTTGAAGAACGGCGCAGCGGTCTTGTCGGACGCAATGCCCGAAGGCGTCAGCAACCCCACCATGCCGGCCGGCTTCACCAGCGTCATCGCCCGCTCGACGAACAGCGAGTAGATGTTCACGTCACCGCCCGACAGGAGCGGAAAGTCGCCGGACGTTCGTGCCACCCGCACCGCAGCCTCGGCCCGCTCATTGGCCTTGGCAAAGTCCTGGGCCAACGGGTCTTTGGCCTTTTCCATCGACGCAATCATCTTGGCGCGATCCGATGCGCGCTGGGCAAGGGCGATCTCGCGGCGCCGGGCCGCAAACCACTCCACCTGTTGCAGCTTCATCCGGTCCCAGGGCGGGTTGCCGATCACTGCATCGAAACCGCCGGTCAGCCCGTCCTGTTCCCAGTTGGACCACACGCCAGGGAAGGCAACCTGCCAGTGCAGAAAACCTTCCTCATCCACAAGCGTGCGCACGCGCTCGAAAATCTCGGCGAAGCGCGTGGCCTCGGCGCGGCCATTCGTGATCGGCGTCTTGCCCATGGCAATCGCGATCGGGTCGCCGAACTGCCCCCCGAAAAACGCCTGGATCGCCAGCTTGTCGTCGTTCGATTTTAGGCCGAGCCAATCGAGCGCATGGATCAGGGACAGGATCGCATTGAGTGGCGCGGTCATGTCCCGAACCTCGTCAAAAACATCCTTTGAGCGGTGCGCCTC
>JAJZCS010000118.1 GCA_021829055.1 Pseudomonadota bacterium | reverse complement strand
ACGAAAATATTCTTATCGCGATCAGTTCACCTCGTTCCTCGATCAGCACCAGGACAGCGTACCGGTCCTTACCCACCACCTCGAAGAACTCACCCAGCGCCTGCTCTCCAATCCGCAATCCGCCCACGCCAGCCGGATGGCGCGCTAGAAGGTATCTCTCAGCCTGCCCCCCCGGCGCCCCTGCACGGGGGGCCTCCGGGAGAGCCAAGCCCCAGCCCGCGCTCAGGCGCGGGCGCGGTGCAGCCGTTTACAAGCGTCATCCGCAGCCCCACGCGCATTGCCCATCCGTACCAACCACAGTGCTACACGGCCACTTGATGCAGCACCGTCTCACGTCATCGCGGCCCGACAGAGATAGCCCAGAGGTTGCAGTGTACCTTCGTCTGTCCCCTTTGCACCGTAGTCTTCATGTCGCCTTGGCCAAGCATTGCCCTACCCGCAAAGCTAACCTCGGTTACCGCCAGTCTCCCCGTCCATGACGCCTTCCAACATGAGCGGAGCCACTCTGCCGTCGGTGACGGCTTCTCCTCCGCTACCGGCCAAACCAACTTCACCCTCATCATTACAGGCATGAACGCACAGACAAGATCGATCGCCCGCTATAATGCCAACCGGCATCAGATCAGTGACGCGTAGATCAAATTTTTCAGTTGCCGACGAATGGGATAAATCCAGGAAGGGCTGAGTTGCGTCATGAAGACCACATGTAGCCTTTCTACTGGGTCAATAAAGAACGACGTCGAAAACATGCCGCCCCAATAATATTCGCCAGGCGACCCCAAAATCATTGCCTTGGCAGGACTTTCCGTAACCGCAAAGCCAAGACCAAAGCCGATTCCGCTATTCTGCGTTTCGCTGAAAAGCGAGCGGGACAGGCTCGACAGATCAGACCTCCCCGGCAAATGGTTTGACCGCATCAGCTCGAGCGTCTTACGACCCAGCAAACGCACACCGCCAAGTTCACCATTGTTCTCGCACATCAAGCAAAAGCGGTGATAGTCCAGTGCCGTAGACACCAGTCCACCTCCGCCTGAAAGCAGCTTAGGCATGCGGGCCCATGCGCTTTGCATCGCGCGATCGTACATCTGCCGCCCTTTGTCGGGTCCGGCCCACAAAAAACAATCCGTGAAACGGTCAATCTTATCAGCAGACACGACGAAACCCGTGTCGGCCATTCCGAGTGGCGAGAAAATTCGTTCTGCCAAATATCGATCGAGTGACTGCCCCGAGATACGCTGGATCACAGCACCCAATACATCCGTTGAAACCGAATAGTTCCACGCTTCGCCGGGAGAGAATTCGAGCGGCAACTGTCCTAGTGCACGGACAAATCCATCGAGATCATTGACGCCATGCCAGTCCTCGATCTTGCTCGCTCTATACGCCGCATCCACATTGCTGCGATTTTGGAAGCCATATGTCAGCCCAGAAGTATGACGCAGTAGATCGAGCATTCGCATCGGCTCGGCCGTTGGCCGGGTCATGAATCCGACATCACCGCCTCCGCCAGCATAAACCCCGATGTGCCCGAATTCCGGCAACACATCTTGGACTGGCGTGTCGAGCGCTACCTTTCCTTCCTCCACCAGCATCATAAATCCCACCGAGGTAATTGGCTTCGTCATGCTGGCAATACGGAATATCGATCCCTCATCAATCGATCTCGCGGATTCCTCCTGCGCCTTGCCCTTGCTACTAAAATGAACGATCTCGCCGTCGCGGCTGATAAGAATTTGAGCGTTGGGCAGTATACCCGTGTCGAGATATCTTTCCGTAAGAAACCTATCAACCCGATTAAGGTTGCCCGCGTCAAAGCCGTAGTTTCTGGAATTCTTCATCAGCCTTGCTTTCCCGTATGTGTGGTCCGACTTTCGCTTCCAGCTACAAGCTCATTTGGCTTGGATCCGTGTCCCGTCCGCGCGACGCTTTGAAAGTGTATAAGGAGAACTTGAACGCGATAAGAATATTTTCGTGATTGCAGCGTCCATCTGCCCAGCCGGGACGCCAATCTAACGCAGATCTACACGGCATCGCCATCCGCCAGACTCTCTATCAGACCTGTTGGCATTGCCGGTTTGTGTCCTGCGCGGAAGGGTTTACCCGTTCGGCACAATGCCGATCTCCTAGGTCATGTACGCGTGGCAGTATCAATCAGCTCTCGATGATTTGCCCGCAGCTGCATCTTGTCAATTTTGCCTGTACCAGCAAGGGGCATGCGCGCTAGTCGAATAACCGCATCCGGAATGCACCATGCGGCGACCCGCCCACGCAGCGTGCCCAACAGCTCTTCGTCGGAGATCCCTTGCCCATCGCGAAGCTCAACCATGAGAACCGGTCGCTCTCCCCATTTTTCGTCGCTGCGGCCGACCACTGCAGCCAAAGCTACCTGAGGCAGTGCATTAATCACCCCCTCGATTTCGGCCGGATTGATCCACTCGCCACCGGACTTAATGAGATCCTTGGCCCGTCCCGTGATCATGAGATTTCCGCGCAGATCGATGCGGGCAAGATCGCCGGTGTCAAACCAGCCATCGGACGTTGTCGCCGGGGTGTCCTGACCAAAATACCGCTCGACCACAGCGGCCCCCCGAACATGTAGCCGCCCCTCCTGACCACGTTGCCGGGCAAGTGGCACGCCAAACTCGTCGGCGAGCATCAAATCTACTCCGATCGCGGGACGCCCCGAGAGCTCCGCCGGCCGCACCATATCGCTCAGAGGCGCGACTGTCCCCACCGGCGATAACTCTGTCATTCCCCAAGTCGTCTGCACCGTTACCGCAAGTTCGCTCTCCAGGCGCGCCTTCAGTGCTGGCGGCATCGGAGCGCCGCCGACAATAATTCGTTGCAACGTTGGCAACTTCATGCGCGCCGCGCTCACATCTTCCGCGAGCCGGAGCCAAACCGTGGGCACACCAACGGCCACGGTGACGCTTTGCTCCGCGATCAATCGAGCCAGATTAAGACCATCGGTATGGCGCCCCGGTAATACCAGCCTGCCGCCAGTCGCAGGAACAGCAAAAGGCAAGCCCCAGGCGTTGGCATGAAACATTGGCACAACTGGCAGCACGGTATCCGCGCTTCTAAGCGCAAGCGAATCCGCCTGAAGCAGGCGCAACGTGTGCAGAAAACTCGCCCTATGCGTATAAGTCACACCTTTTGGCGCCCCGGTAGAGCCAGACGTGAAGCACAGTCCGCTCGGAGCCTCTTCGCTAAATCCACCCCAGACAAACTGATCATCGGCCTGTTCAAGCAACGGTAACAACAGCTCAAGCTGAACCTGCTCGGGAAGGTCGCCTTCCGCTTCACCGTCAATCACCAAGATGTGCTTCAGCACTGCCGCTTCCGCGACGATGGTCCCGGCAAGCGGCAGCAGGTCAGCGCTCACGATCAAGAGGCGCGCCCCCGACTGCCGGATCATCCACGATAGCTGCGAGGCCGTGAGCCGGGGATTAAGCGTATGACATACAGCGCCCATGCCTGCGATGGCAAACCAAGCTTCGAGATGAGCCTGAGTGTTCCATGCCAGCGTGGCGACGCGTTCACCAAAGACCACGCCCTTATCAGCAAGAACCCGCGACACGCGCCGGGCACGGCTAGCAAGCTCGCCATAGCCGACATGCGAAATATTACCGTCTGATCCTGCGGTTACTACTTCGGTATCACAATACCACTTCGCCGCATGATCGACGATCCTGTCGAGCGTCAACGAAAAACTCTGCATACTTCCATCAATCACTCAGAAACCTCCCTGGCTATCGTGAGGGCCGGCCGCGGGCATCGACGCTCTCCTCGTTGCTGTCGCAAGCTATTCGCCAAAATGATCCGCCGTCTACCTCGTTGCATGCGCGGACGAAATGAAGTCCAAACGAGTGTTGGCTTCTCCTTGTCACGCTTTGGACGCGTCTGCTTTCCTCCCGGATATAAAGTTGACTCGAGCAGGGAGCATAAAGAGGCGGCCGCCGCTCGCCCGCCTCTTCGCGCCAGGTGTTTTAAAATCGCGGCAATGACGCAAACTCAATTCAAGTGTGTTTTCCGGCTCCGACAGCTCACCATCGATAGACGAGGTTAACGCCATAGGTGCGCGGTTCATTATATCGCGTGGCTAACGGAATGCCTCCAGATTGAAACTTTAGCAGAGCCACCTGTTCATTCGTGAGATTTTGCACAAAGAACGCCAGTTCGAACTGCTTATAATCAACTCCGGTACGCAAGTCGAAATTGTTCACAATCGAAAGTTCGTTGAAGGGAATGGCCTGCGTAACCGTGTCCTGCCCACCTCCCCATTGCCCATGATATGCGAGATGGAAAAAGGCGTCGGAATCGTCCGTCAGGGGATGAGCGTAGTCAAGGTTCGACGCAGCAGTCCAATGTGGTATTTGCGCGACCAAGCTGCCAAGCAATGGCAGACCTGGAATCCCAGGCGGCAGCTCTACGTAGTCCGCCGACTGGTTTGCGCCGTTTGCCTCAAGTGACAATGAACCGCCCCACAACGAGACCCTGGTGTCCACTGAGGCCTCGACGCCGCGTGCATGCACCGTACCAGCGTTCATATTAAACAAGATTCCCGCCTGCTTGCATGCGTTGAGAATCGTGCAGCCGTCAGAGACGCTGGTAATGGCGTTTCCGGTTCGCGAATAATAGGCGTCGAGCGTAAAATATACCCAGGACTTCAGGTTTCCTTTAACACCAACCTCATAGCTGGTCGTGTCTTCGTTGCCATAGGTCGGCTGGAACTTAGCGCCTGGCGCCCCTGCAATGGCAAAGCCGTTATTGACACCACCAGCGCGATACCCAGTTCCCATCTTCGCATACAGCAAGTCATGCCAAGAGTGGGGAACCAGATAGCTCACAGTGATGGTATAATTGGGTCGCTGCGCGTCAAAAGTGTAGCTCGATGAGGGCTCTGCAAGCGCCGTAGTATAAAGCCTGTAATCGCTTAGCGTTGCCTTCTTGTGATCGTTAGAATAACGAAACTGACCGTCTACGCTGAAGCCATCGCCAAGTTTATAGGTGAGCGCACCATAAATAGCCTCCGAACTGTAGAGTTGGGGGGTCACGCTATACGTACCAAACCCAAGAGGAAACGGCTTCGGGCATGGAGTTGAACTTGGCAGGAGAAGGTAGCAGAGCGGCGTCGAAGGAGTTCCTCCGCATACCCCCGCCCCAACCCTGAGCAGGCATGGCGACGTCGCTGAGGAAATTGTGGACTTGTCCTTTTGATAAAGGAACTCTCCTCCGACCAACCAGGAAAGCCGGTTGTTAAGGGCATACCCACCCAGGTGCAGATCTTCGTACAAGGTACGGTCCCGTACATCGGTGCGAACCTGCGCGAGCGGATATACGCCGATTTCACCTTTTGCCTGCAGTTGCGCTTCCGTGGCAAGGTCTATTGCGGAAGGCGCATAGTTTTGGGTGGAAATCCAGTCGCTCGCCATGCTTGTCGAAGTGAGCGTCGCCCAAGAAAAGCGGTAGCTGGCCAAAATCATGGCCCGATGCTCTTGCTGGTTGACGCTATCCTTGCCGTCGTGCGGAGCGATAAAACGGGCCGTTGTAAAGCCCAGCGGCAAGGTTGCAAAGGCTCCCGGTGGTGCCACGTAGTCGTTGACGAAGGTTGGCAGATCCAGATTTTGCGCATCAACCAGAAAGTCTACGTCAAGGGGACCACGACGGTAGCGTACCTGAGCGCGCGCAACCCACCCGTTGGTCTGATCATAGTATTTTCCGGAATCCGGATTGTAATAGAATCCTCCACTTTGGCCGAATGACTGACCGCCAATGCGCACGGCAACGTGGTCACTCAGCTTTTGGTTCAAGACCAAGGAAATTCGGTTTTGATCCAATCCGGCAGTATAGGTTTCGGAAACCCTTCCGCTATCATCGAATTCAGGCTTAGCAAGTACTATATTTACCACGCCGTACTCGGCATTTCTTCCGTACAGGGCGCCTTGGGGTCCCTCCAGGACTTCGACCCGCTTGAGATCGAAATAGTCTAAATTATGGAAATTCCGACCACCGAGGGTGCTACTTCCGACATAGGCTCCGTTTACAAACAAGCCTACCCCAGAGTCAGCACCTGTCGCCCTCTCCGTACCGGACCCTCGTATCGAAATCTCGCTAAGATTAGGACTTTCCAGGTCATTGAACCGTACTCCTGGTATGCTCTGTAGCAGGTCTCCCGTGCTGGTCACAGGCCCTGTCGCTTGTAGTTGCGCGGCAGTGACCGCGGAGATAGTCGCAGGGACATCCCTGATGGTTTCCTTGCGCTTCTCCGCGGTGACCACGACTGTTTCGATGCTTACGCCTTGTCCACCGTTTTTCACAGCACTCTGCGCAGCCTGTGCCGCAGCGAGGCCCGGCGTGCACAGCGCCACAACCAATGCAGATGCGAGCACATGGGAGAGCTTTGGCGATACACCCAGCGCGCCTTCGCCCATATGGTTCGTGTATTTCATTGTCCCGCCGCTCTGGGTGCAG
>JAJZCS010000117.1 GCA_021829055.1 Pseudomonadota bacterium | reverse complement strand
GTTCCACCGCCGACCCGCGTCTGACCAATCCCTGCTTCGGTGCGGCAAAGCCAGCCGTGGCTCGGATGTCAAAAAAGGCGAGGCCACTACCAGATTTGGTGGCTGCTTAGACAACTCGATAGTGCCCAGCACCTTGAGCCAATTGCTGGGCAGCATGCGGCCGTTGTCGTCCGCGAACAAGGTGATAGCCCGAAGTCAAGCGCGCCCGCATCTCACTCGGGCCGATCGGCCGCATGGCTTGTAGCGCAAGCTGCACCGATGTCGGTGGCAACGCCGAATTGGAGCTCGCCTGTGCCCGAACCTTCAGTCACGAGAACGCTTTGCTGACCAACCCACGCGGGTAGCGATGATCGTCATAGGCAAGCAACGGCACCACGATCTTCCGACCCCCGCCCCATATGGTCGACAGATTGGCCCACCGGTCGAGACGCCTGGCCTGCGTCTCCATGGCATCCGTCGTGTTCGGACCGCAGCAGGTTGCTGCATCTCCCGGGTCTGGGCATCCGGCACGAAGCTGCCTCGGACCAGGCCATGAGCCAGCAGACTCGCAAGCCAGGTTGCGTCGTTCACGTCGGTCTTGCGGCCTAGCACATTCTTCACATGGGCCGCATTCGCCAGCACCAGCGCCAAATCGCCATCGCTGAGAATGTGCCGAACCGCCTTCCAATAGACCCCCGTCGCCTCCATGACGATGTGCGTGCATCCCGCGCCGCGGCCAGCCAAGCCGACAGATCAGGAAGCCCCTTCGTGATCGTCCCGACCGTCCGCACCTCGCGCTCGACCTTGCCGTCAACCACCCGCCAATGGTTCGCCTCCACCATGTCCTTGTGCACATCAAGGCCAGCACAATTCGGATAAAGAACGTCCATGTCTCTCGCTCCTGGTGCGCCGCCGGCTCGGGATCCCCGTCCAGGGAACTCTAGAAAACGCGCTCCCCCGGATCGAAGCCAACCCATGGCATAATCAGGGGGCTCAGGGAGCCCCGCTCCAACTCAGCGACGGGCTCACACGCACCAAGAAACAACCCGACCTCAATGCCGACGGCGAACTCAGCGGGAATCAACAATTCTCGGCCAATCAGCATTTTAGGTCGGAAAATCTAACATCAGCGTGATTTACTATCGTACACCCCCGGAACGGGCCCCTCCCTACAGCACGGACCACCACGGCTGCGGCTCTTTGGGCAGGCCTGAGAAATGACAGCAAGATCGCCGGTTTTGATCCAGATCAAGGCATGATTACGAGCATAAAACAAAAGTCGCTTCCGCCGATGCGAAATGGCCGCTAATGTGGAGTGAAATTAGCCCATGTTTCATCAAGTCCTGAATCCGACTGGGAGCATGTTTGCCACTTGGCTCCTAGCGCTTGTTCCCGTTTTAACCCTTCTGGTCCTGCTTGCAGTCTTCAGGATCACCGCTTGGCTCTCAGTGCTGATCGGATCGGTAGTGACGTATCTGCTCGGCGTGTGGGTGTGGCACATGCCGGTGGGCGACGGCATTCTCTCTTACCTCTACGGCTCGGCAACTGGCGTGTGGGCGGTCGACTGGATTACCTTCTGGGGAGTCGCGATCTTCAATACTCTCATCGTGACCGGCGCGTTCGAACGCTTCAGGAAATGGCTTGTTTACCAAGGAACTGCAGATGTGCGGGTCCAAACTATTCTCTTTGCCTGGGCATTCGGCGCGCTACTTGAGGGGCTGGTCGGCTTCGGTTACCCATGGGCGTTCGTTGCACCAATCTTGATCACGCTTGGAATTCCGGACCTGGACGCAATTCGTGTCGCGGCAATCGCTAACAATGCCCCTGTGTCGTACGGCGCGTTGGGTGTGCCGATCATTGCCCTTGCTGCGGTTACCGGCTTGCCGCTCCTGACCTTGTCGGGTGCCGTCGGCCACATCGTTGCTGTCCTGGCCCTGCTGCCGCCATGGGTCCTGTTATACTTGGTCAGCGGCTGGCAAGGCATGGTGGAAGCTTGGCCGCTCGCTATCGTCGGTTCACTGGCCTACATCGCCGGCCAGTTTCCAGTCGCGGTCTTTCTTGGCCCCTACCTACCGGACGTCGCCGGCTCCATCGTCTGTTTCGTCGCTCTCCTGCTCTTGCTGAAAATTTGGCGACCTAGAATCGTTCGGGGCTACGGTGGCGAACCGCTGTCTGCGGAGCAACAAGCCGCCAGTGTAGCCACGACCAACGTCTTCTCCGCGAGTGAAGTTCTCTGGATCTGGATGCCGTTCTTCCTGCTAATCATCATCGTGGTGCTATGGACGGGTCCCTGGTCGCCTCTGCCAGGTTATGTGCCGCTCAAGCTCGCCGTGTCGGCCGGCTCATCCCTCGAGAAGGGTGCCGCAGTCACAACCGCCTTCGCCTGGGCACCGGCCATTGGCGGTACATCAATTGCCGCGTCATGGATAGCGATTTCGCTGCTCTTTAGGGTAAACGGCGGTCAGATAAAGGAAATTTTTCGTAAGACGTGGCACCAAATGTGGGGGGCTTGCCTAGTTGGCTTCTTTATCTTTGGCCTTGCGTTCAACTTCAATTATTCAGGCATGGCAGGATCACTAGCTTACGGGTTCTCCCGGATCGGCGTCTGGTTCGTGCTGCTCGCGCCTGTGCTCGGCTGGATCGGCGTTGCCCTGTCGGGTTCGAACACGTCAACCAACGCCATGTTTGGTTGGTTCCAGCTTACGGTGGGAAGGATACTTGGCCTACCCCCCGTCCTACTGCCGTCGTTGAATTCGGTCGGCGCGGAAATCGGCAAACCGATCGCCCCGCAAACGGCAAGTGTGGGCGTCTCGACCAGCCGATTCGTCCGTAACGAAGGTGAGGTCATCCGCCACAACTTCGGCTGGACCTTGGTGCTTCTGGTATACCTCATGTTGGTCGGCGGCGGCTTCTATTTGTTCGCGCCTAATGTACTACTGGTTCACGGCTGGTAAAGGCGCGAGCACAGAAAGCATCCGCCCTCATAGCGACGACTGGCTAGGCCGAAGGCACCAAGCAGGCATCCCCAGAAACTGGGGTACCATAAGCCTCTTTTGCTTCAGCTATCCGAGTGACGTGGCACTCCTGCACATTCTGCGCTCGGCAAGTTACTCTCGCGGTACGCCCGATCCAGTGTTTCGACACTGGGGGTGCGGTGCCGCGTTGATTCGTCGAATGTCGGATCGCGGCCAGCCTGCCCCAAGAGAACAGGGCAGTTGATCTGAATGGCAACACGCACGAAGAGTCCCCAAGAAGAGTTATAGTGGCGTACGTGAACGCATGGTCGTTGCCGTGCTTCCACCATGCGCGTATTATTGGAGAATGGGCCGCAATCGGTTTTGCGCCGATGCTGTTCGACCCGTTTTGACTCGATGGAAACTCATCAGTGGAGTTGAACGCCGATCTTTCCTGCCCCGCGACAGTCGATAGTGCTGCACTCGCCTGGGTAGCCTCGCCCATGCCCGGAGTTGAGAGGCGTATGTTGGAGCGCAACGGCAACGAAGTGGCTCGTGCAACCTCACTGGTACGCTACGCGCCCGGATCATCGTTTTCTCCACACATCCATGGTGCGGGGGAAGAATTCCTAGTCCTGGATGGTGTGTTCTCTGACGAGGCTGGAGATTTTCCAGCCGGTTCCTATGTGCGTAACCCGCCGGGCTCACGTCACCAGCCACGAAGCGCGTCTGGAGCGGTGATGTTCGTCAAACTTCGTCAGATGCCGCCCGAAGAAACGCGGCCGATCCGCCTAAACACGCGCGACCCGACGCTTTGGCACGACCGTGACGAACATCAGCAGGAGGCCCTGTTATTTGAGGCCTCGTGGGAACGGGTGGTGATGCTACACCTTGCGGCCGGTTACATGGGGGTAGATAAGGACTGGCCGCATGGTATCGAAATTTTCGTGATTGAGGGCAAGATCGAGATCAATGGCACATCATGCAATGCCGGCACTTGGCTCCGGCGACCACCTGGCAGTGTACTCGCCGTTTCGAGCCAAAGCGGCGCGCTACTGTATCGCAAAAGCGGCCACCTCAGCTGAGCACACGTTCTGACTTGATCATCATCGCCACCGGGATCTCAGCCCCGCACCTGCGCGCAGCACCAGTAAAGCGCCGCAGAACTATTAATTGACACTGAACCTTCAAAACCCGGAGTTTTCTCGTTATCTCAACCGCATCGTCCGGAATTGGGTCGAGCCGTTATCTGCGCCGAACTGGCATGCGGCACTCGGTGCTGTAGACTCGCCGAAATTCGCTTCTTTCGGCTGGGGTTCAAACCGGTCTTTGGTGGTCCCGGCATCATCTCTCGATATTGCGCCGATATGCCGCGGTCTATCGGCCGCGCGAAAGCGCCATCTCGTCGGTCGCATCGCGCCAAACGGGGAACGAGCGCCATAACGAAGGTCTACTAACTGTTGCGATGAGGCTGCTTCCCTCATGTATCGTTGTCCCAGAAGAGCATTCAGTTAGGAAGGGCTGGGCGGAAATCTGGTTGTCTTTCCAGCCAACTTTGGCGAAAGCTACAAGAGAATGGTACCAAGCGTGCTACAACTGGAAACACGTTGTAGTGCACGACATAATACGTGCACATTACAAAAAACACGACCGCGGAGGGTTAGCCTCGTATCATGAGAAAGCGGCACCGTTGTAGCCTGGAACCATGGGCATTAACTCTGTAAATACCATGACAGAACCGGTCGCCCCGTTACAAGACCGCCGCCGTCATCACGGGCTAACGTATCATTATAACCCGAGATCGCTTAGAGACGGATGATCGTCCGGACGTCGCCCGAAAGGCCACTGGTATTTCCGCTCGTTTTCGCGAATGGGAAGATCATTGATGCACGCAAACCGTCGCTGCATCAGACCATTTTCTCCGAATTCCCAATTCTCATTTCCATAAGACCGGAACCAGTTGCCGCTGTCGTCGTGCCATTCATAGGCAAAGCGAACGGCGATTCGATTTTCACGGAAGGCCCACAGTTCCTTGATGAGGCGATAATCCAGCTCCCGAGCCCATTTACGCGCAAGAAACGCAATGATCTCGTTGCGTCCCCTGATAAATTCGGCGCGGTTCCGCCAGTGGCTGTCGACGGTGTAACCAAGTGACACACGTTCGGGGTCGCGGCTGTTCCAGGCATCCTCAGCCAACCTAACCTTTCGGGTTGCCGCTTCGACTGTGGTGAAGGGCGGCAAAGGCGGGCGTTCAACTTCCATTTAGCAGCTCCTTTTTTTGGTCTTGATCCAAACCATGTATCTAGCCCCCATGCCCCTTCGTCGGACAAGTCCTATGATCGAACGAAGTATGGCACACAACACTTCCGCGGATCCGGCGTATCCAATCCAACAAGTGACGCCCGTCATAAACATCGGAGAGCGATACGTCACGGAAGGCATTCCGAAGCTGCATGCCAAGCAGCCCAGCGTAGCACGCGGACGGAACAGGCGCCGCTTATATTAGGCTCGTGGCTCATCGACAGCAGGCAGGCAGGCATTACGTGTCCTGCGCAATGCCGGAGAAGCCGCCAACAGCCGTGTCGCTCATGAAGATCTCTCACCCGATGGGCCCGCAGTGCAGGGTACGCCGCTCACGGCTGGATCACGACCATACCGACGATCACTGCCCCGAACACAAGTGGCGCGGCAATTCCAAGGCGGAGGGCCGCTATTGACGGACAGTTGCCGTCACGCAGGGCGCGGCGCCAAGTAGACAGGACCCCGTGATACCCGGACAGTGCAAGTACGGCAACAAATTTGACTAACCACCACGTCGCGTTCCATGCGATAGCGCCCGGAATTAGGATTAGCAGGATGCCGAACCCCCAAGCTGCGTACATGGCGGGGTTGATCATGCGCTTGAAGATCTGACGCTCGAGCACAACAAAGGCTCCGGCCGCGTCACTGGCAAGCGGTAGGGTGCAATGACGTAGATAGATGGCCGGCATCATCAACATCCCAGCCATCCATACAATGACAAAAAAGACATGCGCTGCCAACAGTTCGCGATATACAGGCAACAGTGCGTACATTTTCAGAGTTGGCCCGGCTGGTCGGAAAGTAGCCGGATCTTGTCAGGCTTATCCTTCCACTCGTCAGCATCTGCCGGTGGTTCGCCCTTACGGATAATATTGGGCCAGATCGCAGCAAACTCACGGTTCTTTTCCAGCCAGGCAATCGCCTTCTCGTCCGAATCGGGCACAATCGCCTCAGCCGGGCATTCCGGTTCACAGACCCCACAATCGATGCATTCGTCGGGGTCGATCACAAGCATGTTCTCACCAACATAGAAGCAATCAACCGGACAGACTTCCACGCAGTCCATGTACTTACACTTGATACAATTTTCGGTGACAACGTACGCCATGGTTACTCCGAGAGACGAAGCGTGTGACGGACACACTTCGAAGAGGATGAAGCGACAAAATGCGCCTGCACGAGAGCCGAAGCCGCAGCAAGGACGCGGCTACCACCTCGGCACAAGTCGACGTCACCTCCCTGAACAAACTCAACA
>JAJZCS010000116.1 GCA_021829055.1 Pseudomonadota bacterium | reverse complement strand
TGTGGTGCCCGACCCGGAGGGAGGGCTGCCACCGCCCAAGATGTCGATTTTGGAAAGGATGCCATTTGATGACCGCCCGTGAACTCGCAGCATCCATCATCGCCGAACTCGACCACCCACAGTACAACTCAGATGCGGCCAAGCACTACCGCAGGCTGGCCATCATGGACTATGCTCAGGCGTTTAAGCTCGCGCCTTCAAGAACCGCTGCCGAAACCTGCCGTGCCTTTGAAGAGGCTGCATTGCTAGTCGAGAAGGCCATCCGCATGGGGGCTGGCCGGCAATCGCTGGAAGAAACGCTCTCGCGGATCAGGGCGTACTGGACTGAGAAGCTGGTGAACGGCCACCGAGAAGGAAGGGAGTAAAGAAGATGAACAGCGATGAAGTAAGGACCATTTATTGCTGCCAGTGCGCGGGCGAAGTTGAGGCTTATCGCATAGACGCGATGGAACTCTATCCGCACCGTCCCGATCTTTTTCACAAGCACTTTTGGCGCTGCCCGCATTGTCGGAATTATGTCGGATGCCATCCTGATACCACGAAGCCGCTAGGGTGCATTCCTACCTATGAATTGATGAAAGCGAGAGGCCATATACACGCATTGATTGATCCGATATGGAAGACAAAGATGATGAGCCGAAGGCAAGTGTATGCACGCCTTTCGACGGCTCTGGGGTATGTTTTTCACAACGGCGAGATTCGCAGTATCGAAGAAGCGCGGAAGGTTTACCGTACTGCGCGGGAAGTGTTTGCATCTAAACTGAGTGAAAGCCACAAATGCAAGCATGAATGGGAAACACACACAAGCTCCGAACCAGTAGCCGCCGGGGTGCATGTCGAACGTTACGTTCAATGCTTTCGATGCGGAGAAATTCGGGAAGACAAACAAAGGAAGAGAGGCTGATATGCGAATACCTGAGACGTACAAGTGCGACCATCCGGGGTGCGAGGCCGTGAAAGGCAAGACGAACCATTGGTATGCAGTGACGGTACCATCTTCCGGCCAGTTGACCGTGCTGACATGGGAATTGGCATCTAGAGAGGGGTTAATCATCCCCAACGAGCACTATTGCGGCGCTGACCATGCGTTGCAAGCTGTAAGCCGTTGGCTGAGCGGGAGGGCACAAGCATGAGGCCAAGCAAACAGATTCTGCTTATCGGCAAGAACGAGCGCGACCTGATGGCGCTTTCTTATGTCCTGAACACAAAGTCGTGGGGCCAGTGCGTCTATGCAATTGACACCCCATCTACTCGCGAAGCGCTGCGGTCATTGAAAGTCGATGTGGTAGTCGTGTACGGCGACGAATCTTGGGTTCCTGTAATCCGCAAGGCTCAACCGGATTGCCGCATCATGGTGCTAGAACATGGAACGGTATCGACCCATGCTGATGTGCGGCTTTCAGTGGAAGCATCTCCGGGAGAGATCATCGAGATGCTGCGCATCCTGTGTGCACGCAAGCGGGGGCCGAAGCCGAGGGGTGACCGATCATGTGCCTATATCTAAACCCATCGAACACTTGGAGCGAAGATAAGGCACTTTTTGATGCTTTGGCGATCACGTGGGTAACAGAAAATAGGCTTGGCGATGAAGCTGACTAAGGCGCAGAGAGCCGCGCTACGTGAGAAGTTCGGAGGACGCTGTGCTTATTGCGGCTGCGAGCTGTCTGAGAAATGGCACGCGGATCACGTTGAAGCCGTTGAGCGCGAAGGTCGCTTCGTGCGCGGGAAATGGGTAAAAAGTGGAAATCTATTACGACCAGAGAACGACAACGTAGACAACCTCTTTCCAGCCTGCGTCAAATGCAACATCCTAAAGGGTCCAGGAACCCCTGAGACGCTCCGCTCTGCGCTCACATACATGGCCCATAGTATCCCCCGCATCAAAACCTACTCGCACGTCCATCACTTGATGCGCTTCGGAAAACTGGAAATCGACACAACTCCAGTTGTTTTTTGGTTTGAGAGATATTGCGCCAGCGCCGACGGCGCGGAAAGAGGATGAGATGGAACAAAGAAAGAATGACCAAATATATGCCGCGTCTTCTATGCTATTCGGCTTCGTCATTTTCTTCTTAATTACGATGTAAGAGATTCACACTAACCAGCTATACGACTTCTTTTTGTCATCAGCACTGACAGCCCTTAGCGGGTCATTCTTCTATCATAGGCATTATTTGTACATCAGCAACGAGAGAAACGGGGCAACGAAAGGATGAAAATGCGTATCTACTATACATGGCCGTCTCAAGCATCGAGGTTTCTCACGTGGGCATTTTGCCTGCTTCATTGGTGGTCTTCCGCTACGCGCAAAGATAGAGTAATTGGCGTACGGATATTAGGCGTCGAATTGGACTGGTGGTAAGGAGAACCGATGACTCGTTGGATGAATATATCGGGGTTTAGTTTTCGTGTAGTTCTCCGCGAGACGTTGTGGGCATCCACGCGCCAAGTAGAGTTCTACCATTTTATGCACTGGGTATGCGAAGGAAGGTAACCGTCAACTACCACTCGCTAAAGCAAGTGGCTTGTAACTGCGGCTGAAATCCGCCTGAAGAATCAGGCAACCGCTCTACTATTGGCCTATTGACTGAGGCCCTGCCCCGAAGATTCAGAGCAGCGTTGTAATCGGCGTTGGCAGTGTAACCACACGACCGGCACCGAAACTTGGATTGCGAAGGACGGTTCAATTTTTCAGTATGACCACAATTGGAACATTCACGACTGGAGTTTCGAGGGTCCACCTTAACCAAAGGAACGCCCGCGAGGACGCACTTGTAGGTCAGGAACTCCCCCAACTGCGCGAATGCCCAAGAGTGCAGAACCGCTCGGTGTGGCCGTCTAGCCCTGATCCGCTGGCGTATACCCGTCAAGTCTTCGATGGATATGCCCCGCTTCGTGCGCTTGGCCTTGACAACGATTTGTTTCGCAATGCAATGGTTAACATCAGTGGCAAAACGTGCTTCTTTGCCGGAAAGTTTCTTCAAGTGTCGCTTTGCAGACCTGCTCTGCGCTGCCTGAAGTTTGGAACGGAGTTTGCGGTGACGATAACGAATTCCCTTGACCGTAGAACCGGAGAACGCTTGGCCATCCGAGTCCGCAGCAATCTCAGCAACTCCAAGGTCTACGCCCAGCCAATCATCCACAACTTCTTGCGGAGGATCGGTAATGTCGCACGTCGCTGCAAGATACCACTTGCCACGGCTATAGATCAGGTCCGATTCGCCGTGCTGATGCTTCAGAAGTTCTTTCTGGCGCGGACCGGCGGAGTACGGGATCGACTCTCTGCCGTCAAGAGTCCAGATGCTTACCCGATTTTCTCCGTAGCTAAGAATTCTGGAGTCGTAACTGATGGCTCCATGCTTGGAAAAACGGCGCATGACTTTCTTGTCTTTCTTGTAGGCATCGCAGACTTTAGAGAGCAACCGCACGACAACCTGAGAAGACAGCGGGAAACGCTCTCTCGCTTCCCTGTAGACAATTTTATGCAGAGAGAATGGGGTAAAGACCTTATACTCCCACGCTTGATTGCTCATCCAGTTAGCGCACTCATTCGCCGTTTCCAACGTGCGCAACAGCAACTTCGCTTGTTCTGTGTTCGCATCCAACCTGATTTTTGCAACAAGTTTCATCTGTTTGAAGTATACTAGAAACGAAAGGCTGAAGCAATTCGCCTAAAGGCGAAGGTATCAGACCAGGTGTTTTTGATATGAAGCAACGACCGATCATACAGACCGCCGAGCAGGTGAGATCTATTCTGGATGGCCGCAGAACACAGTTTCGTGTTCCGATCAAGTTCCCGCTTTATAGCCTTAATGATGGTTACAAGAGGTGCGTATACACGGAATCTGATATACCCTTGGTGTCGGAATTGTTGAAAGCGCGACAGAAACCATACAACCTTCGCATGTGTCCGTTCGGGCAGATTGGCGTCAAGTTGTACGTCAAAGAACCGCATTATATTAACCCATCCGACGGAGCAATCGCTTACCGCGCGGATGGAGAAATGCCGCACCACATGGTAGGTGATCGTTGGCGCTGCGCCACACGTATGCCTCGCTATGCGAGCCGCCTCACTCTGGAGATCACGAGGCTTCGCGTCGAGCGGTTGCATAAAATTTCCACTTCTGACGTGTCTGCCGAAGGAGAGATGGCCAGCTATGCAGAAAATTGAGACAGAACGCATCGCAAAGGCCAAAAGTGGTCAGATAACCCTTGGGTTTGGGTCGTAGATTTCAAGATTGGAGAGATGAGAGAATGAACCGATTCCGATACGAGGTTGAAATCGACGGAGAATTGATATCGGATGACGCGCTATGCGATTGCGAGGGACTTAACAACATAGCAGTCCAATGCGCCGAACATTTGTTCGCAAGCCACGTAGTACCGGAAAGCACATGGCCCATCGAATTCAAGATAGTAGGAATCGAAGGCAAGCCCGTATTCGCAGATGTTTATCTTGAATACGCCCCACGATTCTATGTTCTTTAACCCTATAAACCAGGAACGCAACGACATACGAACCATCTGAGCGGCAAGTATTTACGGACAAAGGCAACATCCGTTACCCGCAGTGCATCTGCCCACACGATGACGGATTCGACATTCCTGGATTTGCTCGGATATCGCCAAATTGCCTGATCCACGGAATCGGATAACAAACCAAAAAGCCTAAGCGACGGGCGTGAGGTACATATTCACTTCCTTCACGCGCCGCGCCAGCAGTCCCGGATCAACCTTTCCTTGATCGTAGTCCCAGCGGACCATCTGGTGAGGAATCTCCGCGATGCCGTGGCTCATCATCGTCCGCAATGCTCCAACTCCGAGGTTGTAGCCAAAGTCACACAGGGCATCTATCTGATTCTGGTTTGCCGATGGGAAAAGCTCAGCAATTACGCTCAGAATTGGCTGTACGCGCTCGACAAGCAGTTGGGTAGCCTCGGCCTCAGTAATACCGTTCGGATAGCTCTGTGAGCTTGTTAAGTCGCAGCCGTAGCCAATGCAAGGGTGCCCGTTATCGTCGTAGACGGTGGCGCTGAACCCCTCATTGGCCTTGATAAAGTCGATGCCGTTTTGCGAGATGTTCATGAGCGCCTCTTGTACAGATGCCCAACGAATATCGGGCTGAGATGCAACGTCTCTGGCGTGACTCTGTACTCCCATCCCGGCTCAACATTTAGAACTGCCTGAGGCCCAAACGTTCGGATCAATGCCCACGTCACCAGTTCCGAACAAATATCGTCATGCACGTTGTTCAAGGACCGGATACCCAGCGCCAAGCCCACAATGTCCAGAAAGTTGTATTTCGTCCCGATCTTCGAGCGCATGAGAGCAAGAAACGTTTCTTGCTGCTGCTGTGTGCACGGAATCCGGTAGACGTATTCGCGGAATGGATTGCAATAGTTCGCGGGGCGCTCTTTAACGCCGTCCGATAGCGCCCCGATCCAAGTGCCATCGGGCGTACCTGCTTCGACGTGAGAAAAAAGACTGCCTGTGATCCAGCGAATAGCCGCCGAGAGCAACGTGTGGTTGGCGATGAAACGAACGGTGATGTATGGCATATCGCCTCTGTGAAAGAATAGCGCCCCAAACTTTAATAGCTCGCGCCGCTATGAAAGGATCGTTGAATTGCGCGTGTTCTCGTGCGAACTAAGGGCGTGGCGTTGCAACCTTACGTACCGGATACCACGCCGCCGCGCAAACTGTTAGGCCAAAGGCGCAATCGGCTGAAGCGTCGTCGGATCAACCTTGACCTGAGACTGCTCATATGCCGCCAGTCCAGCCTGAGCGGCCTTCGTAAATGCATCGGCCAGTGAGGAGACGCCAGCTGAGAGAACTCCGTCGGCCTGCATGATCTGGAAGCCGCTGGAAATTGCCTGAAGCAGCGTTGCCGCGTTGACGCTGATGGCTCCGTTCGAGCCGGTCAGGTCGTTTTTGATCGCGCTGATTGCCGACAAGATGCCCTGAGCAAGAGACTGGTACTGAACCGGGATGACACCCGCTCCGGCGAGGGCCGGTTCTACAATACCGATGACAAGCATGATGATGTTTGCGATTCCCATTAGTTCACCTTCGGAGCCGCACTGAGGTCGGCCTGTACCTTGTTGAGAGCAGCTTGCGCCGCTGCTGGGGAGACCCTCGGATTGACGCTCACGGCAGTGTGGTACGTCTGCCATGCCGCCTCCGCAACGTTGTAGTCCATGATCGCCTGGTCCACATACGGCTTCAGAACTGCATTGGTCTTTGCGCTGGTTTTCAGACTGTTGAGCGACGCCTGAGCAACCATCAGAGAGTCGTAGATTGCCTGATCGGTCTGGTTGGCCGCACCGGGGACTAATGTTGCCGGGTTGGTCGCAGTCGGTCGGCATCCCACCAGCAAAGCCGCTCCGAGAATCACTGTTGCAAGTACTCGCTTCATATTGCTCCTTCGTTAAAACGGTAGATTGTCCATCTCCTGCACCTTGCTGCGAACTTTTTCCTTGAGCATGTTCAGGTCTTTCAGGATAGTGTTCT
>JAJZCS010000115.1 GCA_021829055.1 Pseudomonadota bacterium | reverse complement strand
CGGTGATCCAGCACCTGCATTTCGTACAGGCGACCCATAAGCGTGCCGAAAGCCAGCAGCTGTACGCCGCCGAGGACCAAGGCGTGACAAATATTAGAAATTTATTAATATCAGCTTGTTGATTGGTTTTCTTCAGAAAAACTGTTATAGAGTTTCCCGGGAATTAATTTACGCGAGTTTTTCCCCCGCATGTTCGCGAACAAGCAGCACGAAACTCGGATCCTATGGGGTGGCAAAATGACATTCTCCAGGCGTTTTCTTCTTGATGCCGGCATAAGAGCCAGTATCGCACTTCCGATTTGGATGCAGGTAGGGCTGGCCCGAGCGGCCGGCCGGCTGCCGCAGACAGCCCCAATTAGCAAGGCCGCAGAAACAGAACTTCTGAGCAGGCGCCTTGTCGTGATCGATCCAGGCCACGGCGGCAAGGATCCGGGTTGCATAGGCGAAGGTAATCTCTATGAGAAGGATATCGCCCTTGCGACGGCGTGGGATCTTCGTCACGCACTCGAGCGCAGCGGATACGCCGTGATGATGACCCGATCAAGCGATGTCTTCATTCCCCTTCCGGCGCGTGTTGATTTTGCAGAACACCATCACGCAAACATGATGGTTTCAATTCATGCCAACTCTGTCGCGCCGAATACAACAGTACGAGGAGCGTCGGTCTTTACATTTTCTAACGACGCCTCGGATCCGCTGGCAGCCGAAATCGCACGCGACGAAAATAGTGTCGAGCGCATCTCCAATCCAAGCTTCCATGGTGTTTCGCCGCAGGTTGCACGCATCCTCTTTGCACTGATGAAACACAGCACAAAAATCGAATCCCTTGCCCTCCAGAGAAATTTCGTGGGCTCGCTTAGCCGAAATGTCGATATGCTGCCAAATCCGGCGCGCCATGCGACCTTTGCCGTACTGCAGTCGTCAGCCGTTCCCAGCGTTCTGGTGGAAACGGCATTCCTCTCTAATCCGCAGGATGAAGCAGAACTCCGAACAAATGAATTTCGACTACGCCTTGCTACATCAATGAAATCTGCGGTTGATGCATGGTTCCTGGCCCGCCGACATGCGATTGCGAATCTCTGAAGAGCGCCCAGCCAAAGCAGCCATCAACGTAATCTGGATTCCTCGAATTAATCTGTTAACGGCGATTACGGAGCCGCCGTCGTTCTGAGGCGTAATGCAAAAAGCGTATCCTCTGCGGCAATGCCGCCGCAATGACAGCTGGCTAGCCGTGCATATGTTGAAGCGGCCTTACCTGCTGCGCGTGACATGAACCCGCCGTTGGCATGGCCGCGACGCACTGCCGGGCATCGCTCCTCCCCCCCCCTCGGCGGCACGCATCTACCCAACCCGGCGACGAGGTACACGGAGCATGTTACCTGGCAACGGCAATTCCGCTATCGGGTTATTTTAGGTGTGGGGTGCTTCGTGTTTGCCTACACCGTCCTTGCAGCGAAGCTTGTGGATGCCACAGTTCTTGAGCCGATCAAGCCAAACCCGCTTGTTCTTGCCGCAAACAGACCCGATCTCCACATGGAAATTGCTCCCCCTGACCGCGCACCGATCGAAGCCAGCAATGGCCAACTCCTCGCCGCCTCCCTGCCCGGAGTTGCATTGTACGCGGATCCGGCACAAATCCGGCACGCGCAGCGCGCCGCTAATCGCCTGAAGCATGTGCTTCCGGACCTGAACGAACAGACCGTGCTCAATCGGCTCCGCCTCCGTAAGGCGACTTTCGCATATCTTGATCGGAGTCTTACATCGGCGCAGGAGCTTGCCGTCAACCGGCTGGGGATTCCGGGTCTTTACTTTCAACCTGAATGGATCCGTCACTACCTGGCCGGCCGAATCGCCGCTCATATCCTCGGAGGCGTCACGCCCGGCGGGCGCGGCGTTGCGGGGGTCGAAGCCTATTTCAACAGGCGCCTGATCGATCATCCTCGTGAACCGTTACGCCTCTCAATTCGCCTCGGTGTCGAAACTGTCGTTCACGACGCCCTCGCGAAGGTGGTTCGCGAGTACGACGCGAGGGGAGCATGCGGCATCGTAGAAAGCATGTCTGGGCGTATCCTCGCTATGGTTAGTCTTCCCGATTATAATGCGAATGATTTTCACAATGCACCGCGCATGGCACTCTTCGATCGCTGCATTTCCGGCAATTATGAGCCCGGCAGCATCATGAAACTGATGACGATGTCCATGGCGCTTCAATCAGGAATGTTTCACTATTGGGACAGGGTTAACACGACTCATCCACTAACGGTAGATGGCTTTACCATCCATGATTATGAGCCTGTCCACCGGTGGCTCGCCCTTCCAGCTGTTCTCGCCTATTCATCTTGCATCGGTACGTCCCGCATCGCGACGGCCCTCGGACCTAAAATCCAGCGTGCGTGGTTACACAAAATGGGATTTTTCAAACCGTCTGCGATCCAGATGCCGGGCGTTCAACCCGGGTTGTGGCACGCACGGCAGGATTGGCGCCTTCTAACAACGATGTCTGTCAGCTACGGCGTCGGCATCGCAATGCCGCCAATTGTACTGGCCAATGCTGTCGTCGCGGCTGTGAACGGCGGTGTCCTTTATAAGCCAACGCTCCTGGCGCGCACCCCGGGTCAGCCTGCACGCCGCGGAACACGAATTATGACGACATCCGTGTCTGCCGTCATGCGTCGACTGATGCGTGCAGTTGTCTTGTCGGGAACAGGCACGTACGCGCGTGTTCATGGCTATCTTGTCGCCGGGAAAACAGGCACAGCTCAGGTGGTCGATCCGAAAGGCGGCTATTACAACAGCCTGAATAACGCTTCCTTTATCTCGATCTTCCCAGCGCCCGACCCAAAGTATCTCGTATACGCGCTGGTCATCCACCCCAAGCCAACGAAGCGCATGCAAAAATTTTCGTTCGGCTTCACAACCGGGGGTTTTGTCGCCGCACCCGCCGTCGGTCAGATCATCAAGCAGATCGGGCCGATGCTTGGTGTCTATCCTCTGTCCGGCCAAACCCTTGCGCAAGAGAACAAGCATTTCACCCTCTCCTTGGCGCCCACGCCACCTCCTGGCCAGCGAGCCCTCGGTCCAAATAACCCTTTCCCTCGCGGTGCCTTTCGCTATGCCTATGTTCTGGCGCACAAGAAGCCGCCGCACCATTCTCAGTTTAACCGCTACGCTGCGCTCACGGCCCTTCGCCGTGTAAAAATGGCCCTACCGGATCAACTGCCACTCCCCGAAGGCGCATGGCCTCCCTCGCGGCAAGCTATCGCCCTTGACCGCGACGGCAGGCAACACGGCGTTGAGCAAAACATAAAGGCTGCACGTTCGGGTTTGTCGTGAAAGACTTCTCTCGCGTTTCATTATCGTCACTCAATCTGTTGCCGCTCATTGCGGCCGAGACAAGGCTCAGGAAACGGTATCATGGGCTGTCTCGCGGGCATTTCAGTGCCGTGTCTGTTTTCGGAGAGTGTGAATGACCAACCATTCGAAAATGTCGATCCGGAATCGATCAGCGAAACAACCAATACCCTCCTGGCACTCCGCGCTGGTTATCATTGTTCTTGTAACCGCCGGATTTCCACTAGGTTCTGGCTTGGCTCATGCAAACGATATTTCCAGTATTCAGAATGCGGTGCAGCCCGCGGCGGCTGGTTCGCGTACGTCGCGTTCACCAACCAATCTGCACGCCAGCCAAGCACCGATTATCTTTGCCAACGTACCCCCCTCCGAAGCTGCCTGATATCCGGAGCTATATCCTGCTGGATGCAAAAACCGGCGTAATTATTGCTCAAAAATCTCCGAATCTTCGATCGCAACCGGCGAGTCTCGCCAAACTGATGACGGCGTATCTCACCTATCAGGCAGTTGCGTGACATGAGTTGCAACTCAACCAAACGGTCCCAGTGAGCACAACAGCCTGGCATACAGCTGGATCGCGAATGTTCATCGCCCCATCGATGCGTGTCTCCGTCGACGAACTCCTTCATGGCCTGATTATCGATGCCGGTAATGATGCAGCCGTCGCACTGGCCCAGTCGGTGGCCGGAACGCGTGGGGTTTTTGTGAATATGATGAATACGAGAGCCGTTGAGCTTGGCCTCAGAAACACCCATTATAGCGACGTCGATGGTCTTCCGAAGCATGGTCTATACACGACCGCTCGGGATATCGGGCTTCTATCACGCGATATCATTGAACAATACCCGCAACTCCTCACCATCTCCGAGCAGAAAACCTACACATCGGATCATATCCGCCAAAGAAACTGGAACCCTGTTCTTTTCACGGACCCAATTGTAGATGGCCTTGCGACCGGCCTAACAAAAGAATCAGGCCACTGCATCGACGCATGCGCCCTCCGCAAGGGGCGCCGGTTGATCGCGGTGGTGCTGGGCGCCCCAAGCTGGCACAATGCCGCCCGCGCTGTAGAAGCTCTATTGAATTATGGCTATAATTTTTACACCGATGCCACGGTTATCCCGGCTGGCGTGCAGTTGGGCGCACTAAAGAATCGCGATTGGAGCCCTAGAATGACTCCTGTTGGCGCCAACCACAAGCTTGTCGTGACGATTGCAAAAAACGCTGGTTTTGATGTCAGGCTCCGCGTCACTCTAACAAAACAGCCCCGATCAGGAATACGACGCGGTGCCATTGTGGGAACGATCTGCGCCATGATCGCCAAGCAGCATCTCGGTAATGTTCCCGCAATAGCACTCGAACAAACTGACCCTGCAAGCCTTGCAACACGATTGCTGCGGCACTTGCGACGCTTGGTTTAAGCTAATGATCGCCCCAGAACCAAGAACAGGTGCCCATTACACAAGGGAACTTCTTCCGATCAAGGGGAACCGTCGATCGGCCATGGTCATCAGATCCCGCGTTCCTATTTTATCGTGATTGTCTCCCCCATACGCGGCCGGTAGTCAACCCGGTTTATGTAACGACATCTGCAGCAAACCCATCTCCGTCGGCCGCCGTCACGGACCTTCCCTGGCCCCCTGTCGTCCGGAAACATCACTCCTGGAGCGGCGAACATTTTTTAGATCGCTCGTCGTTGCCGAAATCAACGCCGCGCTCGATTTTACCATTCCCAACCCTGGGGCCAGTGCAATAGCTTGGATTGACCATAGCACCGATGCCTTCTTTTCCTTAAGATCAGCGGCCACGTCACGGAGGACAATAGATTGGCAGGAAAAATTTCCTTTCTAAAATCGGACATTCCGGTCGGTACCGCGCTGCCCTTTGTTGTCCTGGGCATCTTCTGGCTGTTCTCATTCGCTACGCTCGAGCCTGCTCTGGTTTGGCTTGCTCATCTCCCCCAAATTCTGCACCATGCAGGCAGGAACGGGCCGCGCCCCTATAATCCCGATGATTACCTCATGTTCTGGGCGGCCGGGCATCTCGCCGCCAGCAACACTCCTGCCGACGCCTATATTCGACATGCTCTGGCGGCCTGGGAAAGTGCCCACTCTCCAGGCCATGTGTTCGGCGACCCATTCGTCTATCCGCCTCTCACGATGCTGCTAACGCAGCCACTCGCGTGGGTAGGATACTGGCCCGGGTTTCTGCTCTGGACTTCGGCAATCACAGCCTCTGCCATCCTGATTCTTCGGCGTGCCGGGTTGCCGTGGCCCGTCATCGTTACGGGGTGCTTAGGTCCCGCTGTCGTCCTTGGCATCGCCATTGGCCAGATCAGCCTCCTTGCGTGCGCACTTTCGATCGCCGCCTTGCTTCGGCTGGAAACAACACCGATACGCTCCGGCGTTCTTATGGGCCTTGCCGCCGTCAAACCCCAAGACGGGCTGGTCGTTCCCTTCGCAATGCTGGCTCGCCAGCGCTATCGGCCAATCATGGCAGGCTTTCTCACGATCCTGATCATGGGCGGAATGGCCACGCTGCTGTTTGGACCTGAAATCTGGGTCGCCTACTGGCACCACGGTGCCAAGACCGCTGATAATCTCCTAGCTGTGCACGTTCCCAGACCCACCGCCAAGGGTCGGCACGGCCTGTACACGAACTTTTTTGTATCGGTATTTTGGATGCTGCGTGAGGAGCATCTTCCTCTCATTGTCAGCCTCGTCGCACAGGCCGTTGCAGCGTGTTGTGCCATCGCTGTGGTTTTCCGGGCGTGGCGCAAACCGGTGGCAAATCCGCTTGCCCGTATCGCGCTCACTGTCTTTCTGGGATCGTTCTTAACGCCCTATGCCTTCACGCACGATCTCGCCGGTTACACGTTCATGATCGCCGCCCTCGCGTGGCAGCAGCGCCGGCTCGATGCAACAGATGTACTGCTATTCGCATGGCCTGGTTACAGCCCTTTTATAACCGGCCTTCTGCATGTCGCACCGACTCCCCTGGTAATTGCTTACGCCGCCAGACGCGCTTGGAACGTCATGCATAAACTGCCAGAAACGGCATCCGCTCACGATTCCTCTAATGTAGATCTGATCCAAAATTGAACGATGGCAGTGCCTTCATGGGCATCTTTTCATATTGGCCGGCATACGACCGTTGCCCTGATCT